>CANGMV010000001.1 GCA_947454745.1 Bacteroidota bacterium
AATTTAGATTTCCATCCGCATCCATTGGACGGATTGCATATTGAAAATACTTTGTCCTATGTGCGTGGTGAATTTAACACGCCGGTTGACTATAGTAAAAACTTACCCACCATTCCACCGTTTAGATGGTTGAGTGAAATTAAATATGAGTTTGGCAATTCACCGGGCATCAGCAAAAACAATTATGTATCCGTGCAGTTGGACAATGTTTCGAGCCAAAATAATTCATTCACGGGATACAATACCGAAACTGCTACACAAGGCTATACGCTTATTAATGTAGGCATGGGTACACATATTAAACACAACGGCAAACAAGTATGTAGTTTAAGTTTGGTTGCACAAAACCTAAGTGATGTAGCGTATCAAAATCATTTGAGTCGATTAAAATACACCGACGAAAATTTAGCCACTGGCCGAATGGGTGTATACAATATGGGCCGCAACTTTAGTGTAAAGTTGAATGTACCGTTGGTGTTTGATTAAATAAATATTTTGAATTACTCATTACATTGAGTAATTTTACTCACTACATTGAGTAAAATAATAAACATGTTTCAACGACCTCATTTACAAGTACTTAAGAATAGAATGCTAGAGGATAGACGCTTTATTCAAGTGATTGTTGGACCTAGACAAGTAGGAAAAACCACGCTTATAGGTCAATTAATCAAAGAATTAGACATTTTAAGTCACTCCGTTTCGGCCGATGCAGTTGCTGCCTCCAACACCATTTGGTTAAATCAACAATGGGAAATTGCAAGGCAGACGTTAAAGACACAAAAAGCAAGCGATTATTTATTGATAATTGACGAAATACAGAAAATTGACAATTGGAGTGAAACTGTAAAAGCGTTGTGGGACGAGGATACAAAAAATAATTGCAATTTAAAAGTGTTGTTATTAGGATCATCTAGGTTGATATTACAAAGAGGATTAACTGAATCTTTGGCAGGAAGATTCGAAACAACTTATATGGGTCATTGGAGTTTGCAAGAAATGAATACTGCTTTTGGATTTACGCCCGAACAATATGCTTGGTATGGAGGCTACCCAGGGTCTGCTTCGCTCATAAAAGACGAAATAAGATGGAAGCATTATATTAAAGATTCCTTAATTGAAACAAGCATTTTAAAAGATGTATTAATGTTGGCAAGGATTGAGAAGCCAACTTTATTAAAACATCTTTTTGAAATTGGCTGTTTGTATTCTGGACAAGTATTATCGTATACAAAAATAATGGGTCAATTACAGGGAGCTGGAAACACAACAACGCTTTCGAACTATTTAAACTTATTAGACACCGCTGGTTTATTAAGAGGAATTGAAAAATATTCTCCATCCATTATTCGCAAGAGGTCATCAAGTCCAAAATTTCAGGTACATAACACAGCATTAATAAGTGGACAATCAGAGGAGCAGTTTAAAGAAATACAAAATAATCCTGCTGCCTGGGGGCGGATAGTAGAATCTGCAATTGGTGCTCACTTATTGAATCATTCATTAACCATGGACTATGAATTAAATTATTGGAGAGAGGGAGATGCTGAAGTGGATTTTGTAATTTCAAAAAACAAAAAAACAATTGCTATTGAAGTAAAATCAAATAAAGCAAGTATTACCAATGGAATGAAGCAGTTCCAAAAACAATACGACCCACAAAAAATGATTTTAATAGGTGCAGATGGAATGAAGTGGCAGGATTTTTTAATGATGAATCCTAATGATTTGTTTTAAGTATTTGTAACTTGTATTTACGAATACCGTGAATTTTTTAAACAACTAATTATGCATAAAAGAATTTTATTGGCAATCACAACCTTATTGTGTTTAAGTGTTGGTGCGCAAACAAATAGTGAGAGCAAAGTATGGGTGAAGGATGCAAGTAAAGAAATGAGTAAGGGCTTAAATAAAGAAGAGCAAAAAATGCTTGCGTATATTGATGCAAATATGCCGAGGGCCATTGCCTTGTTAAAAGAATCGGTGAATATTAATAGTGGTACCTTGAATATAGAAGGTGTAAAAAAAGTTGGCGCCTTATTTGCAAAAGAATTACAAGCTGCAGGATTGAATACCGAATGGGTGGCGATGCCGGATTCGATTAAACGTGCTGGGCATTTAGTCGCAATAACTGCGGCCGCATCTGCGCAAAGCTCAACACAAACTGTTTCAGCAAGTGCGAAAAAAGTAAAGGGAAAGAAATTATTTTTAATTGGACATTTGGATACAGTGTTTGAACCCGATATGCCCGCGAATCCTTTTACGATGTTAAACGATTCCACTGCAACGGGACAAGGTGCGAATGATATGAAGGGCGGTGATGTAGTAATGATTATTGCCTTACAAGCCTTGAACGCACAGGGCCTATTAAAGGATGCGGCAGTAACTGCTTACTTTACGGGCGACGAAGAACATGCAGGTTATCCTAGGGAAGTAAGCCGTGGTGATTTTATAAACAGGGCCAAGCAATCTGAAATTGCATTGGCTTTTGAAGGTGCGAATGGTTTAAACTCGGTAGCCACTGCACGCAGGGGTGCGAGTGGTTGGCAATTGAATGTAACTGCAAAAACAGGACATAGCAGTGGTGTGTTTACACCTAATGCAGGATATGGTGCCATTTATGAAGCAGCCAGAATCGTGAATGAGTTTAGAGTACAATTGAGTACCGAAAAATATCTAACCTTTAACCCTGGTGTGTTTATTGGAGGATCCGATATGCAATATGAGGAAGCCAAGGCAACAGGTACGGCCATTGGAAAAACAAATATCATTTCACCTAACGCCGTGGTAACCGGTGATTTGCGATTCCTTACCGAACAGCAAAAAAACAATGCGCGCGCTAAAATGCAGCAAATTGTAAACCAAAACCTAACTGGCGCGCGCGCCACCATCAGCTTTCAGGACGGTATCCCTAGTATGGCGCCCACCCCAGGAAACGACAAAGTATTACAAGTTATAAGCGGCGTAACCACCGATATGGGCTTAGGCGCAACGGTAGCAGGCGACCCAGGCTCCCGTGGAGCCGGCGATATTAGCTATGTAGCACAATATATGGACTGTATTGACGGACTAGGCGCATCGGGAAGAGGTGCCCATGCCCCAGGTGAAACCATTCATTTGAACGAGTTTCCGGTATTAATTAAGCGCGCGGCATTGACCATGTATAGGTTGACGCGATAGAACAGAGAAAATGGAAGCGAACCTAATTAAATAGCAAAAACGCAACCAAATAAAACATTATATAAATAAATAATATTTAAAATGCTGTTTTTAAATATATATTTTGTAAAATAAGATATATTTCTTTTCTTCAATGGCAAATATCCCTCTACTTTTGCAAAACCAGCAATAATAGCGACCAATGAATAAATCATTAATAGTAGTTACTTGGGACGGTAAATCAAAGCCACTCAATTATATATATATCGACGCGGCAAGAAATTTTGATTTGCTCATATTTGACCATAGTGCGGAGGATCATTCAGCAGCTTTAAAGGAGCTGGATCCAACCTATTATTTAAGCACCAGAACAGAAAATAAAGGACAGGTATTTTACGAAGTATTTAAGCACTTGTATGCAAAGGATGAAATAAGGTATGAATACATTGGAGTATTAGACGACGACATTTATACAAGCTACTCTGATTTAAATAAATTACTTTTCATAGGAGCTATGAATGGCCTGGATGTATTCCAACCCTGTATTGCACATGATAGTTATTACGATCACCGACAATTTACACATAAGCCAGGCTACCAATTGAAAGAAGAAAAATGGGTGGAGATCATGGCACCATTTTATAGAGAATCATTATTTAAAGCAGCAGGTCCTTATTTTGATGAAACCATTTCTGGGCAAGGAGTTGATGTGTATTTAATGCCATGTTTACAACGCATACAAGGTTTAACCAATACAGCTGTAGTGCATGAAATACAAGTAAAACATTGCCGACCAGTACAGTCGGGAAAAAGATTATACTCCAACGGAAAATCCAATGTGCAGGAGATAAGCCACATAAGAGATTTAAGTATTGAGCTTATTAATAAGCATCCACAATATTTTGATGAAGCATTTAAGCAAACGATCATAAATGACATCTATGCAAAAGACATTCCATTGACAAGGAAATGGAATCGTTTAACAGTGTTGTTCAAAAACCTGTACAAGGAAATCGTAAATCTTAGCTACAGATAGTCATATGTTCTAAATTTGATTATTAAAATGTATTTTTACATTAATTAAATTGATTATGCCAAATTCAACACCTCAAACTATAAAGTACACCGAATTAAAGGAGGTAGGAAAAAGGTTTTTCAGCTATTTTTTAAGCCAGTACAAGTTCATCCTTATTGTCACCGTCATTACAAGTGCAGGAGGGTTGATTTACGGAAAATTACAACCCTCCACTTATAAGGCAACAGCAACATTTATAGTAGAGGACAAGAGTGGAAGCAAGGGAGGAGGATTATCGGGCTTAGCTTCACAGTTTGGAATAGATATGGGAAGTTTAACCGGCGGCGGAGGCGGATTATTTGACGGAGACAATATATTAGAGATTATGAAGTCTCGTAAAATCATCGAAGGAGTATTGTTGTCGAAGGTGGAAGACGAGATACCACAAAAGGGCTTGACCATTGCAGATTTTTATTTGGAGAACTCGCCAATAAAAGCAGCATTAGCAACCAAAAATATAAGCATTCAATCATTAGGTTTTTCAAAACTAACCGAGGATTCAAAACATACCATTCAACAGGATAGTGTTTTGTATCTAATATATTCGCGCATTAAGAAGGATTTGAATGTAGATAAGCAAAATAAAAAGAGCACGATTATTACATTGGATATCAATTCGCCGAATCAAGTTTTTTCAAAAACATTTGTAGAAAAGTTATTGCAACAAACCAGTGCAATGTATATTGATATTAAAACAGGTAATCTTTCAAAGAGTATTGCCAAAATTCAAGGTAAGGCCGATTCATTACAAGCAGTACTAAGTTCAAAAGGTGATATCAGAAACTTTATAAATTTATCAGTTCCTAATGAAGGGATATCAAGAGACAAGAATGTTTCTAGTGCATTGTATGGTGAAGTAGTAAAAAACTTAGAGACAATGAAGTTGTCTTTAATTAATCAAACACCAGTAATACAAGTATTGGATATGCCTAAATATCCATTATTAGATCAACGAACACCGGCAAGATATCATTTATTAATAGGATTTGCATTGGGAATTGGAATTTCATTAGCCTATTCCTTGTATAAGTATACAGCATAAACATTGCAACATGCATCGTATATTTTTATTAAGAGCCTACGGTGATTTTGTTATTTTATTACAAGCTATCATTAGGAGCAAGCATAAGGGTAATTATCAGTTAGTGGCTTCCAAGCATTTGGAAGAATTGTATATCGCACTCTCCTCTAAAATTGATATAAGTGGCATTCAAATTGAATTTGTTGAATTTGGTATTACTAAAACACAGTTAGGTTTGTTTACAAATAAGCATTTTGCAAGAATGGGAACATTGCAAGAAGTAAAAACGATCAAAGCATATGTTGAAGCACACCCAAATCAAAATGGCATAGACTATATAGAACAAGACAAACGTATTGGCTTATTAAATTTATTAACTGGTCATTCGTTTGAAGCTATCTTGTTTGAACAGCCTATTTATGCGACTTATGATTTGTTTTTTCAAAATGAACCAGCAAAAATATATTCACCACAAGGGCAAATAAATAAAATAGTGTTATTTCCAGATTCTCGATTGCCTAAAAAAAATATACCCGATCATTTAATTGAGGAAATTGAAAATCAATTAACACAAAAGGAAAAAACAATCCAAGCAGCATATTTTAAAAAAATAAATAAGTCAACTGATTTAAGTTATGATTCATTTAGCAGGTTGATAAAAATTATTGAAGCAGCCGATTTTATAATTGGTGCCGATAGTTTGCCCATACATATTTGTAATTTATTACAAAAGCCACATTATATATTGTATCCAACAGGCTATACAAAATTGTTTATGACGCCTTTTGCAAAAACGAATCAATTGTATGGTCAATTCGATTATTTCGATTTATCTATTTTACAATAATATGCAAGCCTCCATACCTACATATATATTATACTCCGAAAGGGAAACCGAAAGGGCGGTAAGCATTAAGGTTTTTAAAAAAACATTTACGCAACTCACTATTGTACCATCGGTATATCCAAAGTACACCCATGTTCCCTATTTAGAAAAGCTGATACAAAAGTCAAAAGAGAGAACAGGAGCTGCATTAAAACCAAGTGAAATAGGGTGTTTATTAGGACACCGAAAAATATGGCAGGACATAGTAAGAAAAGCCAGCAATGACCAGGAGCATTATTTGGTAATGGAATCGGATAGTAAAATATTGGATATGCCGATATTATCAAGTGAGTTTAAAAAATACACACAGCCCTTTGACCTATTTTTTTGGGGAGCCTGGGATGGACATATTAGCATAAAACGAAGTAGTATTTTATACCATGAAAATGGCCACAAAGTAGGAACGCCCTTAATAAAGTCGGTGTATTGTACTTATGGATATTCTATCAATAAAAAAGCCGCTCAATATTTACTCGCACAAACTCGAAAAATATCCTATCCTGTAGATATGTTCAAGCATTTTGTAGCGCCGGGAAGTATAAAAATAGGCGGAATTCAAAAGGAAATTATCAGTACATGGTCTAATATGGGAAGTTATATTCGCAGCAATACCATTGGATCCAGCATTAAGCGCTTTTTAATATTATTGGTGTTTACCACGAGAAATGCAATACAAGCATTTTTTTCATAACATTTTTAGTATTTTTAAATAATGTCAGTAAAGAACAGTATTTTTTATAACGTATTGCTTGCTATATCACAGGTGTTTTTCCCATTAATCACCTTTCCTTATTTAGCAAGAACTCTGGGTCCTGAACATATTGGGGCATTGAACTTTGCGGAGAGTATGGCTAAGTATTTTGTGATGTTGGCTGCATTAGGTATTCCTATTTATGGGGTGAGAGAAATAGCCAAAGTGCATGACAATAAACCTGCGTTGACAAAAATGTTTACGGAGATATTCGTGATCAATATTATTTGTACTGTAGGATTGTCCTTGTTCTTTTTGGGATCTATCTTTTTCATACCACAGTTGTTTGACCAAAAAGTATTATTCTACTGGACGGTATTGTATTTTTTATTGCAAGTATTTTATTTGGAGTGGTTTTTTAATGGGATGAATCAATTTAAGTTCATTGCCATAAGACAATTTATTATTAGATTCTTTTTTATAGTGTTTGTGTTTTTATTAATACGTAGTAAGGAGGACTATGTGAACTATATGATGATGCAGGTGGGATTGAATTTATTGTTAGCTATTATTAATTTTAACAACTTAAGTAAGCTCATCACTATTGATAAAAATATATTCAAAAATTTAGATTTAAAACGACATTTAAAACCGTTATTTTATTTGTTCTTAACCATATTCTCTATAAGTATTTACTTTTCTTTAGATACCATTTTATTAGGATTTTTAGCGAACAATGAAAGTGTAGGTTATTATTCAACTGCTTTGAAGTTGAATAAATTAATAATTGCCGTATTTAGTGCAGTAACCGTAGCAATATTTCCAAGCATGATTAGCTTGTATCATAATGGCCATGTAGATAAGTTTAAGGAAATGATTCGCCAAGTATTTTTTGTCTTGGTAAGTTTATCTATCCCTGCTGTATTGGTATTGATATTTTGTGCCAAAGAAATTGTACACCTATTGTTTAGTTCCAGCTTTGACCGTGCTATATTACCCTTACAAATAACTGCACCATTAATATTAATCGTAAGTCTTTCGTCTATATTTGGATTTCAGGTATTAAGCGCCTTGGCTAAAGATCGCCAAATATTGTATTCCGCAGTTATAGGTATGCTAGTGAGTATAATCCTGTCGGTATTATTAGTGCCGCATTACAAGGAGGTGGGCGAAGCCATTACCATACTTGTTACAGAGCTTTCGGTATGCCTTTCCTTTATTTATTTTACCATGAAAAACTTTAAAGTAGGTGGGCTGAGAAAAATGTTTTTAAAATTATTTATCTCGGCAATACCTTACACGCTATTCATATTAATATTCAAGAATATTGTATCTGACTCTGTTACCAGGTTATTATCCGTAACTATTATTTCACTTATTTGGTTTTGTATTTATCACTTGTTTGTTTTAAAAACAAGTTACTTTAAAGTGTACCTCAATAATTTTTTAGAAAAAACGGCTTAATGCTTTTTTGCATTTTCTCAACCAATAACGAATCGGGTATTGTTTTTTAGCAATAATGTCTAACTGTTCCAATGTCTTAATTAAGTTACCAACTGCTTGAACAAAGTTTAATTGTTTGTTTAAACTTAGGTTGTAGGCACATTTATTAGCAAGGTCTTTATATTCCTTAAAGGTAATTTGATTAAATTCCTGATTGTAAAGACGAATATGATTGCTTATAAAATATTGTTGATTATCTTTTTTACCCCCAATTACTTGATTCGCATGTAAACGATATTTAATGAGTGGTTGATTTATAAAACCTAATTGGTTATGTAAACAAAGGTTGAGTGCAATCCAGCGGTCATGAAACATGCCTTCAATTAATGGAAATGGTTCTTGTAAGAAAGAAAGGGACTTGTAAAAAGCCATGGTTGCACCTGTTGCTAAGTTCTCTACCTCGGTAATATATTTTAATAAATTAATATCACTACCAGTTTCTTGAATTAGATTCATTGGAAAACTCATGGTATCCCATAAACTTGTTTGCTCAATTATTTCACTTTGATCATTTATTATAAGCCCATTGGTAAATACGCACTTAATAGTAGGGTTTTGTTCAAGATATGCTAAAGTAAGTTCCACTTTATTGGGCATCCAAATATCATCCTGGTCGGCCAAAAATATAAGGTCTCCAGAAGAAGCCTGTATCGCCTTTTCAATATTACGAACTGCACCTATATTGAACTTGTTGTTAATAATTTTAAAAAGTTCAGGAAATTTTAAGCTATAGTTGTTTAAAATTGATAATGTGTTATCGGAAGAAGCATCATCGGAAACAATTATTTCATGTACCGGAACCGATTGAGCAATTATTGAATTAATTTGTTCATGTAAAAACGAACTGCCATTAAAACTGATTAAGCAAACTGAAATTTTCATAATGTGTATTCAACAAATTGTACAATAATGTAAAGATATTACTTTAAAATAAACAAATATTATATAACTTTGTAATATGCATATTCGTAAAAGAAATACATTCTTTTTTTGCTTCCCCTTTTTATTTGTTTTGTTTTTAACGCAACCCAATTTTGCTATTGCGCAAAATAAAAAAAAGGGTATTAAAACAGAGCAATTAAAAAATGCAATGTATAAAATTACAAGTAAAGTAAAGCTTCCTCATTTTAATATTCCAATACACTTTAAAAAAATTAAAAAGGACAGTTCGATACTAGTAAAAGATACCATCGTAAAAATTACTAAACCTATAATTAACCGGAGCGCAGTGCCCTTACCTGTTGGATATGTAGATTTTGATGATAATATCAGGGACCTACAATTATTGGGAAAAATTGCTCCAGATAATTCTTTAACCATCCGCCCTTTTATTTTAATTAAGGGATTGACATATGATAGTTTGTTGCAGTTAATTGATACGAGTGTTCATTATAAAGGAACCCTCGTTCATAAGAAAAACTTTGATGTACAATTATTGCCCGTTAATTTTTTACAAAAATACAATAGTAACCATCCTTATGGCTGGGACGATGGTGCACTTTCCTTTTCCAAGGGATACCAAATGAGTGTAAGCACGGGTGTATATGTGCATTGGTATAATTTACATTTAACCCTAAGGCCTGAATATTTTAAAACAGCAAGTGACCCTTATGAAACTAGCGGATCTTGGGGACAGGTTACACCTAGTATTAGTAAGGTTTGGTTAGGACAATCTAGTTTAAGATTAGACTTAGGAAAATTCAGCGCTAAAGTAAGTACTGAAAATTTATGGTTAGGACCGGGGATTTATAGTTCCTTGTTAATGAGTAATAATGCACAAGGTTTTGCGCATGCAAGTTTTGGAACGAATAGACCGCTAAAGTCTTTTTTAGGAAGATTTGAGTTTCAGATATTTGGTGCGACTTTAACACATAATAGTACACAAGATTTTGAAAATGGTAATGCAGGTTTAAAAACCAGGGGTGTATCATCAAATACAAGATATATTAATATGCTTTCAGTTTCATATAGTCCTGTTTTTATGAAAAATGTTTATTTTGGATTTAATCGAGTTTTTCATCAGTATTCAATAATTGGGAAAAGCGATAATTTTATGCGTGATTATTTGCCGGTTACAAATGGATTATTCAGAAATACTTATCAAGACAATGCATTGGCTATAGATCAGTTAATTAGTGGTTATACAAGATGGGTTTTTCCCAATAATCATGCCGAGGTATATTTTGAATATGGTTGGAATGACGGCGCTTCTAATTCTAGAGACTTGAATTTAGATTTATCTCACTCATCCGCTTCCATTTTTGGTTTTAAAAAATTACAATATCTAAATAACAAAACCTATTTAAGTATTCAGGGAGAGGCAACTCGTATGTCACAAACTCCAAGTTATATCCAACGAAATGCTGGCAATTGGTATGAACATGGACAAATATCAGAAGGCTATACCAACGAAAATCAAATTTTAGGAGCAGGCAGTGGTTTTGGTAATAATGTGCAAACCATTTTAGCAAGTGTAAATAAAGGTTTTAGTTCGGTTGGAATAAAATTTCAACATGTTGCACAAAATCCTCGAAGATTAGCAACTGACTATGCTAATTTAAATTTAATTCCAATTTCCTCCGATTGGCATGATTATGGATATGGCATCATTACAAAATATAAATACAAAAAGGTTTTATTTAATTTAGAAACCCAGTGGGTGAATTCTCAAAACTATTTGTGGAAGGAAGGACATAATGTTGGCAATTTTTATTGTTTTTTTAATACTATCTATTTATGGTAGTTAAAAAAAGTATTTTATTTGTAGTTTTAATGTTTTGTGCTTTATTCATTAATGCGCAAAATATTTTATTAGATGATATTGGTTTAATGGATCATCAACGTAATGCTCAGTTATTAAATGATAGCATCCATTTTACTAATAATTCTTTTTTAATTCGATCTACTAGTCACCTCCAATATTTACAAGACACAAAAAAGTCTTCGAATAAATTTAGGATTCGTAGTTTGAGTTTTAGTTATGATCAACAAAATAATAGTTTATTGCCCGAAAGTTGGAATGATGGGATAATATATCCAGCAAGAGGTTGGCAGGAAAGGTATAGTGTAGGCGCAAATATCAGATGGGGTATTTTAGATATTAATGTACAACCCGAATGGCTTAAAGTACAAAATATTCCACAGGAACCTTATTATGGAAATCCGAATGATGGTAATTGGGGAGCAAAATATTTTGGTTATGTTGCCAATAATATTTCTAATTTTAGGCAGTTCGGCAATACTAAAATAGATACTACTACACTAGGACAAAGTAGGATAGGAATTAGTACCAAATATTTTGCTGCTGGCGTATCCAATGAAAATATTTGGTGGGGTCCTGGCAAAAGAAATAGTGTTGTATTTACTAACAATGCAGGTGGGTTTAAACATATGTACTTACATACCAATGAGCCCATTCCAACACCAATTGGTAATGTAGAATTGGCAACAATCATAGGTGTTTTAGATACTACTAGGTATACCGACCCCGATGTGGGATTGTTAAGTGGCTGGAAGGATGGGATTGCTCTAAAAAATCCAAGTAAACGGAATATCAATGGAATCACTCTAAATTGGAACCCAAAGTGGATCCCTGGATTTTATTTGGGGTATGCTTATTCCAGACAATATTATAATGATCAAGTTAATTATGCAGGCGAACCCTTACATTTTTTTAGTAAGGATTTGGTAAAAACGGAAATTGGAAGTTTTATGTTTAGGTTTGCATTACCTAAGGATCATGCCGAATTTTATGGAGAAATGGGTTTACCCAATCAGGCTGCTTGGCCTTGGAAGTTTTTTCAGTCTAATCCCAAAACAGCATTCGTTTTTGGAGGGTCTAAACAGTTTTTATTCAACAAAGGGAAATCCTATTTAAATTTAAATGTTGAGTTTGCACAGTTTCAAATAATGGATCCAAGGAATATTTATTATTTAGGAGCACCTTGGGTGGGAGGACCACCCAATAGTTGGTATGTGAACCCTACTATAAAACAAGGCTATTCGAATAACGGACAAATAATGGGGGCAAGTATTGGACCAGGTTCCAATAGTCAAAGCATTGATTTTAGTTGGAATAGGGGCTATAACAAAATTGGATTCTCTGCTGAACGTATTATACATAACAATGATTTTTATTATTTGGTCTATTTAAAGCCGTACGATGCTCAATATGGCTACTATAATCGATACTGGGTGGATGTTAATACAAGTGTGTATGCTCAAATAATGCCCATAAAAAATATTATAATTGCTGCTAGTATTATGAATACAAATGCTTTAAATTACATGTGGGTAAGGTATGAGGATGGTCATGTATATGATGAACCATCTAAATTATCAGATAAATTTAACAGCCAAATTAAGTTGTCTGTAAAGTATTTATTACATGCAGTTGTTAAATAAATTATATATTAAATTTTATTTTTTAGTATTTGCATTATATGCATTTATGAACAAAGGTGTGGCTTACACCTATTTAGTGGAAGCATTGCTTGGTATTGGAGTTCTGTTATTATTTTTAAATAGAAAACAAGTTGAAATTATTGTAGAAAAAAAAGCACTGATTGTTTTATTTTTTATTTTATTAACTACACTTTATATTTTTTTCGGAGTTTTTAAATATAGTATTGCAGATACCATTCGGGATTCATTGGTGTTTGAATATGGTTGTTTTGCTTTGATATTTTATTTTTTTAAAGCTGAAAAAGATTTTATTTGGGATCTACTAATTTTGATTTATAAGTGGATCCCATTGGTGATTTTGTCTAATTTTTTAATTACCAATTTCTTTACTAGTTTACAAACTTTAAGTTTGTTTGGCAATATTCCTTTATTGCTGTATAAAAATGGAGACAAAAGTGTTCACCTTTTAATAAGTACTATTTTCTTATTCTTATTTTCTGACCAATTTTCTAAGCGCTGGTTGTTCATTAATTTCTTTTTGATTTTATTGGATATGCTAATTTTATTGTCTTATACCAGGTCGGGCAGCGTGGCTTATTTTATTGGTATTATATGTTTCTTCTTATTTAACAAAGGCACTATTGTTAACCCCGCTTTAAAATCTATTATCAAATATGCACCTCTTTTGTTGATCGTGATTATTGGTATTTTTGCATCCATTCAAATTCAGGCCGATGACCAAGGAAGGGTAGTTGGATTTGGTCAAATTAAAGATAATCTAAGCTCTATTGTTGACAGTGATATTGATGGGAACCTAGGTGCGAATAAAGTATGGAGATTAATATGGTGGGCAAAAATTGTAAATGAAAGTTTTAGTCCACCATATTTTTTTACCGGCAAAGGATTAGGGATGTCTTTAGCAGGCGCCGATCAGCAAAGTACCGATGAAAATGTACGCTCACCTCATAATTATAATTTAACCATTATGGCTAGGTACGGAGTAATCGTATTTTCAGTTTGGTTGTATTGGTTAGTGTTGTTATTTAAGCCATTATTTAGTAGGCGCTTAATGGGTAAAACACTTGCTATAACTTGTATGCTACTAGCCTTTATTATTAATGCAAGCTTCGACGTTTATTTAGAAGGACCTATGGGTGCATTTCCTTTTTGGACTTTTGTAGGCCTATTATTTATTACTGAAGACCAAAGCTTATCCCCAACGAATAGCTAGTGTTATTGATTTTTAATCCATTTTTGTAACTTTCGTTTATCCATTGTGCACTTGTTCTTAAATAAAGATTATGTATCCATTCATAAGTTGCCTGCAAGTAAAAATCTTTTCTCGTTTTTTGATTATCAAATAAAAATGCAGGTTGTGGTTCGGCAGTATATTGCTGCACTATGGTTCCTGTACCTCCTTTTCTTATATCCTCATATCGCATATATAATTTTAATTTAGGCATAGGTGTGTATTTTACAAACAGGATTTTACGATCAAAGTTATTACCTATCCAGTCGCCTAAACTATAATTATAACTTGCATAAGTTTGTGCAGGGATTAAATTATTATAAACAAAGGGGTTCACTCTAGTATATTCGGCACCGATTGTTAAATAAGGAATCAAAACATCAGTCACCGATCCGCCAATAGTATATCCTAATTGATTACGGCTTTTGAGTTTATTAAAAATTTCAGATACTCTTATTTCGTCAATAAAAGTAGAAGCGTATAAGTGAGTATTTTTAATTTGATTACGTGAACTTAATTGTAAAAATATTTGTCCATTGGAACCAGCATTAATGGAATAGTTACTATGGTTATTGTCGTAAATTTTAAACAAGTTGATAGGAATAAAAAAACCAGGATCCAATTGATCGCTGTATACAATGGACTCTCCAACGGCAATATTTAAACCATGCATTGGTTTAAATACTAAGCTATGTGATGCTAGGTATTTTTGGATAAACAAAACACGAATATCACCGCTCACACCACCTGAGTAAGTATTGTAGGATAAATTAGAATCTACCAAATTTGAGTTTAACCATGCGTGCATATAATTAAAACTCATCCATTTAAAAGGAGTATAATCTAATCTGATATAAGGATAAGAGGGTGCTTTGTCGGACAACACTATTTTTCCATTTTCTCCATAACCCCAGGTTATATTGTCTTTTCCAAAACTAATGGCACCATTTTTCCAAGTATAAGAAAGGTTCGCCCTTACTTCACTAAAGTTAATTTGATGGTCATTGTTTGTGCCCACTAATATTTTTCCTGTTTCTGGGGATTCGGCATATATATTGTGATTTATATTACCTGTTTCGGTATAGTCACGATAATACAATTGATAGCCCCATTTTTTTTGCTCCCCAATGCTTCCCCATAAATCAATCCCATTACTTACTTGACGAAATAATTTTCCATCCGTATTGATAGTTGCTATTCCAATAATTGGATCTGCATTTAAATTAAATGCTGCTGATTGAACATGTATGGTTCGCCATCTATTATTAATATCTTTTTTAAAGAAATTAATTTTTGTGTTGGTGTCAAGTATACTTGTAAATTCTTGCAAATAAAAGTTCAATTCTTTTTGTTCGGTAACAGTGAGTTGCGATTTTTTATTTTGCAATTCAAGTAGTGATGCACTAATGTGGTTTCTTGTAACTGGTTGAATGATATCATTAAAATCAACCAACCCTTTTTGAGCCATTCGATTTAAAAAAGGGTATACTTCGGACCTATAATTTTCAAAAATGGTTTGTGCACTTAATTGATTAAATAACATCATTAAGCAAAATACAATAAGCGTGATTTTTTTCAATTTAGTAAGCGTTTTGGTCACCCCTAATAATGTTGACCACAGTTTGAATAATAATTTGCATATCCAACCAAAAAGTCCAACGGTGAATATAGTATAGGTCAAAATTAATTCTTCTTTGCATTTCCTCGGTGGTCTTTGTTTCACCACGACAACCATTTACTTGTGCTAATCCCGAAATACCTGGTATTACTAAATGCCTTAGCATGTAATTATCTACCGTTTGCATGGAAGCAAGGTTCAAAGGAATGGGGTGTGGCCTTGGACCCACTACCGACATATTGCCAATGAGTACATTCCAAAATTGAGGCAATTCATCCAAATTGGTTTTTCGAAGCAAGCGACCAATAGTGGTAATACGAGGGTCGTTTTTAAAAGCTTGGTTATAATTACCTTCTTCATCCACATCCTTACTGTCCTTTATCATGGATCGGAACTTATAACAAAGGATACGTTTATTGTTATGTCCCCAACGTTCTTGCTTAAAAAAGACAGGTCCTCTGGAGGAGATTTTAATTAAAAAAGCAATTAATGGAAACATCCAAATACCTATAATGAGAAAGAAAAGGGTAGCAAAAACAATATCAAAACCACGCTTTAATAGTCTGTTTTCGGTGCGGTCCAAGGGTAAATGTCCAATATTTACTACCGGAAGCATGCCAATATTATTAATATAAATAGAGGATGAGGTATAATCGGTTAAATCAGGTAAAATGCGCACTTTAATTCTATTGGCATCGCATATATCAATACAAGATTGAATTTTGTCGTTTTCGATTGTTGGCAATGCTATAAAAACTTCGTCTATATTATTGTTAATCAATACATTATGTAATTTGTCCAACCCCCCAAAATAGTGGCAATTGGCGCTTAATTTGTCGGAATCATCAATATAGCCTAAGCACTTATAGCCATAGTAGTAATATTTTTGTACGGTTTCAATGAAATTTATGGCCGCATCGGTAGAGCCAATCAAAAGCACATTGTCATAAAAGTTACCCTTAATAAGGGCAGCATGAATCTTTTTTCTAAAGGCATATTTGGTTAAAATTGCCAATAAAGCATTGATAATCACGTTAATAATAACAAAACGAGAAGAATACTTATGATTTAAGTTCAAAAAAAAGAGCACTGAGCTTAATGAAACTGAAAATAAAATAGTGTGGTAAATAACAAAAACGATCTCTTCGGAGAATTTATTGGACCTTCTTTCCACGTATAATTTGGAAAAAATCGACATAGTGTACCAAATTATGCAGGAAACCATGTAGTAAACTATACTAAAATTCGGGAAAGGTTTCCCGTAAAGCAAAATAGCAATATAGTAACCTAATAAAATTACCAACGCATCTAAAGCAAAGCGAATAAATTTTATAAATAGATGCGATTTTTTCATCAACTTGACTACTCTTTTATGCTGAAATTTATTTGTAGTAAATCAAAGATAAATAGAAAAAAGTAAAGCTAGCTGTATTTGCATTTTTTATGACATTTTTTAGTACTTTTGTGCTCCCCCCAAAAAATTTATATTTTAGTTAAAGTGTTGAATACTAAATAGATTATAGCCTAAATTTAATAGGTATATTAATTGGTATTTAGTATTTTTACCATAGATTGTAATCACTATTTTAACAATAGTATTTTATCATCGAGTTTACTATGTGACTTAGAATGGCGAAGCCTTGCAATTTATCGTATTAATTACCTACAACCATATCATTAAAGCTCAAATTATGAGAATTTTCAAATTGATTTTATTAGCCTTTGTTTTAACTATTGTTAGCAATGTAACTTATGCGCAAAATCCATTAAATGGCCAGGATTTAAGTCAGGTTAAGGTAGATGCCTTAACCGAAACTCAGATCACGCAAATTAAGACCGAGTTGACCAAGCGTGGATTGACCATTGACCAAGTTGAGTCACAAGCTATTGCGAAAGGCATGTCACCTACAGAATTTGCAAAATTGAAAGAGCGTGTTAACAACCCGGTTTCATTTGCAAAAAAAAGTATTGCAAATGTGGCTGCTAAAACAGCAGTAAAATCGGGTGGTGCTAATGCTAAAGATACTGCAGGTATGAGTTATAATTACGACGTTAACACCCTAGTGTATGGATCTGAATTATTCTTGAAGTCGGCAAATGGGAATGCAGCCAATAAGGTAATTGCTACCCCATTAAATTATGAAATTGGTCCTAATGATGTATTGAAGCTAGTTGTATATGGAGTTCAAGAGTATTCAAGTGATTTAACAGTAACAAAAGAAGGTAAAATTCAAATTGACAATGTAGGTCAAGTGAAAGTAAGTGGCTTAACAATCGAAGCAGCCACTACAAGAATTAAACAATTAATGAGCAATAGTGCTTACCCAAGTTTAAGATCGGGTGAATCTAAATTGGCATTGACAGTTGGTGATATTAGAACTATATACGTAAATGTAATTGGTGCGTATAAAAGTGGCACTTTTAATGTTTCCTCTTTATCCAATGTGATTAGTGTATTAAGTGAAGCGGGTGGGCCTAGTGCTATTGGTTCATACAGAGAAATTGAAGTGATCAGAAATAATAAAGTAATTGCCAAGTGCGATTTGTATAAGTTTTTGCAAAATGGGGATCAATCACAAAATATTGGTTTGAAGGATAATGACGTATTAAGGGTTCCCCCATATAAAAGCCGAATTGAAATTCAGGGTGAAGTAAAGCGACCAGGTATATTTGAGGTTTTAGGTAATGAAGAGTTTGCACAAGTATTGCAATATGCTGGAGGCTTTAGTGATAATGCTTACACCGCAATGGTTAAAGTGGTTCAAAAGAACGAAAGAGAAAAGTCAGTTAAGGATATTACTAATGCCGATTTCACAAAATACAAACCAAAGGGCGGGGATGAAATTACTGTTTCAAAAATTATTAATCGTTTTCAAAATCGTGTAACCTTAACTGGAGCAGTATATCGCCCTGATGTTTATGAATTAACTCCTGGTATGCGTGTTGCTGATTTAGTACAAAGAGCCGATGGTTTAAAAGAAGACGCTTTTATTGGACGTGCTCAATTAATTAGAACCAAACCTAATTTATTGAAGGAAATGATTAGTGTGAACTTAAATAAGGCTTTACAAAAAGATCCAAAAGAAAACATTGTTTTACAAAGAGAAGACGAGTTGTATGTTAATTCCATTTTAGAATTAAGAGACTCCTTAACTGTTGATTTATTGGGTGAGGTAAGAACACCAGGTAAGTTTAACTATATTGATAGCATGACCGTAAAAGATTTAATCTTAATGGCCGGAGGATTTACCTATGCAGCCAATAAACATGTGGAAGTAGCAAGGCTAACACAATATGGAGATAGAGTAGTAGACAATCAAGTAACAACTATATTAGGAACAGACATAAATGGCGATTTAAGTTTTAATGCAGGCCAAGAAAACTATGTTTTACAACCTTTGGATGTAGTTACTATCACTAAAAAGGTAGGTTATACTTTACCCGAAGTAGTTAGTATTACAGGACAAGTGCAAAGCACAGGAAAATACACTTTAAGTAGTAGAGTGGAAAGAGTAAGTGATATAGTAAAACGTTCTGGCGGCTTAATTGGACAAGCATATGGTGAGGGCGCCTATATTCGTCGCCGTCGTTTTGATATTGATTCCTTAAAATCCGACGAAACAAAAACATCTATTGAATTAGCCTATACAAGAAAGTTCAAAGCAAAACAAGAGGCTGATAAAGCATCTGTATTAACTTCAGCTGCAGCTCCTGTTTCTGCAGGAGGAGTAACACTAGGTGAAATTGATTTAAATCCTCAAACAAGAGGAAATAAATTAAAAGACACTTTAAATGCGTTAATTAAAGAAAGAGAGGAGGATTTTTATCAAATCGCAATTGATATTAATTACATTATGAGTCACCCTGGTAGTGAAGTAGATTTGGTATTAAGAGATAAGGACGAAATTGTCATTCCTAAAACGGACAACCGAGTTAAAATTAGTGGTGGTGTATTGCGACCAACTAACATTGTTTATAGAGAAGGCTTATCCATTGGTGAATGTATTAGTGCTGCAGGTGGAGTTTCTGAATACTCACAAAGGGGCAGGGCTTATGTGGTTTATGCAAATGGCAAATCAAAACGAACCACTCACTTTGGCTTTTTTAGAATCAATCCAATCATTAGACCAGGCAGTGAAGTGATTTTGCCAGAAACTGATTCCAAAAAGGATAAACCTTTAACTACTATTATTCAATTCACTACAGTATTAGCACAAGTAGTGGCTGCAATTGCTACCATTAGTTTGTTAAAAAAATAATCTCAGAAAATATTAATTAAAAAATGATGCCAGAAAACAATCAAATTGATACAGACGAGATTTCATTAAAAGAATTAGTTCTTAAAATAAAAGAATGGGTAGGCTTTTTGAAATCAAAATATAAAACCATTTTATTGGTAAGTTTTATAGGCGCATTAATTGGTGTTACTATTGCTTTTTTTGATAAGCCAATGTATAAGGCAACACTTACTTTTACAATGGAAGAGGACAAGGGTAGTGGTGGAGGTGGACTTAGTGGTGCTATGGGACTTGCTAGTAGCTTGGGCATTGATTTAGGGGGAAGTGCTGGAGGTGCATTTTCAGCAACCAATATTATTGAATTAATGAAAAGCAGATTGATTATTGAAAAAGCGTTATTAAATCCCATTGTTGTAAATAACAAAACCATAAGTTTCGCAGAGTATTATATACAAATACAAAAATTAAGAGAAAGTTGGGATAAAAAACCTGAACTAAAAGGAATTACATTTCCTTATAATGTGGATAGACAACAGTTTAGTTTACAACAAGATTCTTTATTAAAAAATATATATAAAGCTATTACAGATCCTAAAGCTTTAACTATTTCACAAAAAGATAAAAAAGTTACAATTATTACGCTTGAAGTTAATAGCGAAAACGAATATTTCTCTAAAATGTTCTGTGAAAATGTTGCAGCTGAGGTCTCTAAATTTTATATTGAAACAAAAAGCAAAAAAGCAAGAATTAATGTAGACGCTTTACAAAAACAAGCAGATAGTGTAAGAAGAGAATTAAACAACGCCATAAATGGAGTTGCAGCAGAAGCTGATAATGTATATAATTTAAATCCTTCCTTAAACGCAAAAACAACACCTAGTAAGAAAAGACAGATAGATGTACAAGCCAACACAGCTATACTAACTCAGTTAGTAGCGCAATTAGAAATTGGTAAAGTGGGATTAAGAAAAGAAACACCTTTAATACAATTAATTGACAGGCCTATTTTGCCTTTAGAAAAAGACAAACTCGGTAAATTAAAGTCTTTGATTTTAGGTGGCTTTTTGGGTGGCTTTTTATCGGTTTTATATTTAGTTTTTGGACAAATGTTCAAAAAATTACTTGCTTAGGCATAGTAATTTAGGATTAGTGTGGTCCACACTAATATTGGGTATTTTCAAATAGTCTTAAATCATTAATAACATGATAATCAAGCACTTTACATGTTTGATTTTTTGTTTATAGGTTATCAGAAAAGGTTGAAAAATAGGTTAAATGTGCGCAGTTTTGTGCGTTATTTTAAAGAATAATATATTAATATAATGAAAGAAAAAAAAATTGCAGTAATTGGATTAGGGTATGTAGGTTTACCATTAGCGGTTGAATTTGGAAAGAAATTTTCAACTTTGGGATTTGATATTAACCAAAAAAGAATTAGCGAATTAAGTGAAGGGTATGATAGAACATTGGAATCAAACAAAGAAGAGATTGAAGCCTCTAAGGGGTTGTCTTTTTCATCTAGTATTCAAGATTTGCCAAACTACAATATTTTTATAGTTACAGTCCCAACCCCAATTGATCAATTCAAAGCACCTGATTTAACTCCATTGCTTAAAGCATCTGAAATGTTAGGAAAGGTATTAAAAAAGGGAGATATTGTCATTTATGAAAGTACGGTTTATCCAGGTTGTACCGAAGAGGATTGTGTTCCAGTATTAGAAAAAGAAAGTGGTTTAAAATTTAATGTTGATTTTTATTGTGGATATTCTCCAGAAAGAATTAATCCGGGTGACAAGGTTAATACATTAACTAAAATTAAAAAGGTAACGTCTGGCTCAACACCAGAAATTGCAGATGTGGTAGATGAACTATATAAAAGTATAATTATTGCCGGTACTCATAAAGCAC
>CANGMV010000002.1 GCA_947454745.1 Bacteroidota bacterium
TAACTTTACAAAAATAACAATTCTTTGTCACCTGCCACACCAATTATCACATTAGGCGAGCCGCTCATCGAACTGTCGTCCATAGATAGTACCAATATTTATGCCATAAGCCAAGTGCATCAACAATTGGCCGTATCTGGCAGTTGCTATCGTGCTGAGTTTCAAACACAAGGAAAGGGTCAACATGGACGGGTATGGGATAGCGAACCAGGCCTAAATCTACTTTGTAGCTATGTTTTGGAGTTAAAAAGCTTGGATCCTAGTAAAAATTGGGGCCCAAACGACCAAAAAGGGCTCTCTGCAGCTGTTGCAATAGGTGCAAAAACCTTTTTTCAAGCCCATGCAGGGGATGAAACCCTTATAAAATTACCCAATGATATCTATTGGCGTGACAGAAAGGCAGGGGGGATTTTAATTGAAAACACAGTTAGGGGACAAGAATGGACCTGGACGGTAATTGGCATTGGATTCAATATTAACCAAACCCAGTTTAGCGCTGAAGCCACCAAGCCAGTATCCCTGCTACAAATCACTGGTAAGCAATGGGAAATAGCTAGATTGCAGACCGAATTAAGTAAGGAATTGACCATCAGCATACAAAATTGGTTAAAAGATGGCGATACAGCAACAATAGAAAAAATGAAACCATTATGGAAATCAAATTAACACAACATAGTAAAGGAGGAGGATGTGGATGTAAAATATCACCTGCAGTACTTTCAGAAATATTAGCAGCACACAATGTAGGTGCTAAAAATAATATCCCTCAATTATTAGTGGGCAATGATAGTAGAGATGATGCAGCTGTTTATCAAATAGATGAAAAAACAGCGATGATTAGCACTACCGATTTTTTTATGCCGATTGTTGATGATGCATTTTCATTTGGACAAATTGCAGCAGCGAATGCTATTAGCGATGTGTATGCGATGGGTGGCAAACCTATTTTTGCCTTAGCTGTATTAGGATGGCCATTGGCGAATCTCCCTGCGAGTGTAGCAGCACAAGTAATGGAAGGTGCGCGCAAAACCTGTGCCGACGCGGGTATTGTGATTGCGGGTGGGCATAGTATTGATAGCCAGGACCCCATTTTTGGATTGGTCGTAAATGGATTAGTAGCAATTGAAAATTTAAAGAGAAATGATACAGCTAAGGAAGGTGACTTGTTAATTATTACAAAACCATTAGGTGTGGGTATCTTGGCATCTTCCCAAAAAAGAGGATTGTTAACTGAACCCGATTTAGCAATGCTTGTAAAACAACTTACTACGATTAATAAAGCAGGAGAAGCATTAGGAAAAATAAAAGGTGTGCATGCTATGACCGATGTAACTGGTTTTGGTTTAGCAGGTCATTTAACTGAAATGATGGAAGGAAGTGGATTAACTGCAAAGCTTTCTTATGCTAAAATTCCTATCATTGAACAAGCAAGAAATTATATAGCACAAAAGGCCATCCCTGGCGCCACTGCAAGAAACTGGAATGCAACCTGCGAGGGCATTACATTACACGAGAGCATTGATGAAAAAGAAGCAAGTTTAATTTTACCTGATCCTCAAACCAATGGCGGATTATTAATTGCCGTGGATCCAGCAGTGTTAACTGAAGTGCAAGCCGTTTTAAAAGCAGCAGGTATTGTTTATACTGAACCTATTGGCGTGTGTGAAGCAGCATCAGGGAAAAAAATAGTGATTAACGCCTAATTCATAAAGCAATTGGGTTATTCAAAAATAAGGTTGCCCTTGTTTTTGATATGCTCGGGAGTCAACTCCACCACCAATTGTACGCCTTTAATATCACGAATGGTTTGAGAGATTTCTTTTACTTTTTCATCCTCGACCCAATCGCCGCGTATCCACCATATAAAGTCCATATGCTTAAGTTCGGGTAATAAATACTCGCCGTCAAACTGATTATGGTACACGAAATGTTGAATGGTCGTATTGGGTTCATCGGCTTCATACATCGAAAAATAGTAGGTTCTACTTTTTCTTTTTAAAGCAATTTCATGTTCCGGATTAAAACGAAATTCAAATCCCATGTATTGATTCAAAAACATGCAAAATTGGAAATTTTTTATAGGCGCAGTGATGCCCAAAATTCGAGTTCCCTCAAAATCTTGTTCATTAATCTCGTCCTGATTTAAAATTAGTTTTGCACTCATGAATCCTATTCTTAATTCGTAATAAATAATAGATTAAAATTGAATATCAAATTTCAATGCTTCACCCGCTCTTTTAATAATTAATATTGTTTTATCTCCTTTTTTAAATTTACCTAGAGCTTGCATATAACCCATCACATCAATTAATTTATACTCCCCCAATTGCACCAAAACATCGGCAGCCTTCAAGCCAATTTTCTCTCCTAATTTACCTTGGCTAGTGCCCTCAATCCTAACCCCAGTGCCGGTAAACGCATAATCGGGCATTACACCCAAACTCACTGTGAACTTAGTGCTCTTACCCATACTTTGTTCACGTGTTTTTAAAAAATCAAGCTTGCCATAACGGTCAGTGGTCTTGATAATATTTTGTACCAAACGTACAATATCCTTCTCCCCCACATAATTAATTTTATCCCAATCGTCGGTTGCTTTATGATAATCGGAATGACTTCCTGTAAACATAAATAATACAGGCATGTCCTTGCGATAAAAACTTGCATGGTCACTAGGTCCTGTTCCAGCACTATCATAATGTGTAATTAAACTAGTAGGCGTTTGGGATAAAACCTCCGCCCATTTGCTTGAAGTACCAAAACCACCAATGGTTAATTTACGTGCAGTGTCATACCTGCCCACCATATCCAAGTTAATCATATAATTAAAATTGCCTTTGTAGGTAGGGTGATCTAGCCAATATTTACTGCCCAATAAGCCCAATTCCTCACCCGAAAAATGTATTATTAAGTAGTTGTTATTTTTAGGTGCTTTTTTAAGTAATGATTTTGCAATTTCAATCAAAGCCGCAGTACCACTGGCATTGTCATCGGCTCCATTATGAATAAAGTTGTTTAAATCCAATCCGTGTTTGTCCTCATTGTAACCTAAATGATCCAAGTGCGCCCCAATAACAATAGTGTTAGTAGCATGGTTATTAATAAAGCCAACAACATTGTGAGCTGTTCTGGTAGGATGTTCAAATTGGACATTCGCATCAATAGTATAAGTGCCTAGCTCATCGCTAAAATATTTTGCATACCCTTGTTTTGTAAAATAAACAACAGGCAACGCTAAGGACTTTGCAGTATCATATTTATTAAACTGAATATTGTCCACCAAGCTTCCGCTATTGTGTAAAAATAATGCGGTAGCTCCTTTGTGCTTAAGCTCTAATGCATTGGCAGTAAGCCATTCATTCATGTCAAAATGTGGATTGCTTGTGTTTTCCTCTAACACTTCATTTACATCTTTAAACCAAACTTGTTTTGATTCGTTTAATGCAATAGAAGCTCGAGAACTAAAAGTATTGATGCCACTATTTGAAAGTGCAAAAAAATCACTGTCTATAATTGCTGCTTGATTATTGATTTTTACAAAAGCAGTTGTCGCAAATTTCTTGCCTTCATCAATTGGAAAATTTTGAATAAATCCTTGTTCACCCATGGGTTCAATTTGTAAACCTTGGTATTGTGCAATCACATAGTCCACTGCTTTTTGTTCTCCACTATTACCAGCACGGCGACCCTCTAATTCATCACTTGCTAAAAACTGAATATGGCTTTTTAATTTTTGAATTAACACTTTATCGGCATGATTCAATTTTTGAGCCATCACACCCAATGGGGCTAACACTACCAACAGTACTAATATTCTACGCATTGCATACATTTTGAGGAACAAAAATAAGTAAAGCAGTTAGGAATTGAGTGACTTGTAGCATGATAGTTTAAGATATCGGTCAATTTCTAATTTCGTAAGCACTAGCCAAGCATAAAACATAGCTTTGCCCACAATGAAAGCCGGCATACATATTGCTTTAGTGGGAAACCCCAATTGTGGAAAGAGTTCGCTGTTCAATGCCTTAACCGGGTTGAATCAAAAAGTGGGCAATTTTCCAGGGGTGACGGTCGACAAAAAAACCGGACAGCTTACTTTAGGCGGGCATCCTGCTACACTTATTGATTTGCCAGGCACTTACAGCTTCTATCCAAAACGAGAGGATGAATGGGTAGCCTATAAAGTATTGATGGGCGTAGATTTGGAAATGCATACCGATGTAATTTTATTGGTAGCCGATGCAAGCAACTTAAAAAGAAACTTACTTTTTTGTAGTCAAATTATTGATTTGAAAAAGCCAGTGGTATTGGCTTTGACCATGAATGACTTAGCGGCAAAAAAAGGAATTAAAATAGATATAGCAGGACTGCAAGCCGATTTAGGAATTCCAGTTGTGGCTATTGATGCAAGAAAAAATAAAGGCTTAACTGAATTAAAGCAAGCGCTCATTGGCATCATTGAAACGCCAAGATCCAGAAATCAAGAAAGTTTTATTGACAATAAAAATTTAGCGCCGCTTGCTATTGATGCTTTTAAAGAATTGTTTCCAACACAAAGTGATTATGCAGCATTGCATTATTTAATGCACCACGAAGCATTTCCATTGGAAAGTGAAATGCAGGAAAAGATTGAACAAATAGAAATTGACAATCAATTTAACCATACTAAAACACAGGCGCAGGAAATATTACAACGCTACGGACGTATTCAAGAAATAATGAAACATAGGGTTTCTGAACCCGATCCTGCAGCCAAGAAAAAAAGAACAGACATTCTCGATAATATATTCTTACATCGTATTGGAGGTTATGCAATTTTATTATTTGTATTGTTTGTTTTATTTCAGTCGGTATTTTGGATGGCAAAATATCCAATGGATGGTATTGAATGGGTATTCACGAATGTAACAAGTTACTTAAATCAAGTTTTACCAAACGCATGGTGGGAGGACTTGTTAGTGAATGGTATTGTTGCCGGCCTGGGTGGCATTTTTGTTTTCATTCCTCAAATTATGATTTTGTTTGGACTCATTACCATACTTGAGGATACTGGGTACATGGCCCGTATTAGCTTTTTAAGTGACAAGCTTATGCGTAAAGTAGGATTAAATGGAAAGAGTGTAATGCCTATGATTAGTGGATTTGCTTGTGCAGTTCCTGCTATCATGAGCGCAAGGAATATTGAAAATAAAAAAGAAAGGTTGCTGACTATAATGGTAACACCATTTATGAGTTGCAGTGCAAGACTTCCTGTTTATACCATTTTAATTTCACTTGTGATTGATAAAAAAATATACTTTGGATTTTTAAGCTTGCAAGGTTTGGTAATGATGGGCTTGTATTTATTAGGAATTGTAATGGCATTACTAGCAAGCATGGTATTAAAATGGTTTATACGCATCAAAGAGAAAAGTTATTTTATTTTAGAGTTGCCGGTTTATCGTGCACCACGTTGGAAAAATGTAGGTACGACCATGGTACAAAAAGCAAAAATATTTGTGACCGATGCGGGAAAAGTAATTATGGTCATTAGCTTGTTATTATGGTTTTTAAGTAGTTATGGGCCAAGCCAACAAATGAATAGAGTGGAACAGGCTCATACGCAACAAGTGGCTGCACATCCTGAACAACAAGCACATTTAGATAAAATATACCATACCCAAAAACTAGAACATTCTTATGCGGGCGTATTAGGAAAAACAATCGAACCTGCTATTGCTCCATTAGGATTTGATTGGAAAATGGGTATTGCAATTATAACTTCTTTTGCAGCAAGAGAAGTGTTTGTGGGCACGATGGCGACTTTGTACAGTGTAGAAGCTGCCGACAATAGTTCACTTCGCGAAAAACTCCAAGCTGCAAAAAGACCAGACGGCACTCCAGTATACAGCTTTGCCGCAGCCCTTTCATTAATGATATTTTATGTATTGGCTATGCAATGTATGAGTACACTTGCTGTAGTAAAAAGAGAAACCCAAAGTTGGAAATGGCCCACCATCCAATTTTTCATGATGACGGGTCTTGCTTATATTATGAGCTGGGTGGTGTATACAATTGCCAACTAGCAATAACAATACTACCAACCGCTAATCGCTAAAATTTCAGCAGTGTGGTCTTTTGTATCAGGCTTTTCGATAATATGTTGCACAATACCCGCTTCGTCAATTAAAAACGTAGTACGCGTAGTGCCCATATAAGTGCGGCCCATAAACTTTTTCTGACCCCATAAGTTGTATTTATCTACAATTTTCTTGTCTTCGTCGGCAATCAAGGAAAAAGGCAGGTCGTATTTAGCAATGAATTTTTCGTGTGAAGCCACTGAATCCACGCTAACGCCTAACACTTGTAAGCCTTTCTTCATCAATTTCTTATAATTATCTCTAAGATTGCATGCCTGCGCGGTACAACCTGGTGTATCATCCTTTGGATAGAAGTATAAAACTACTTTTTGACCTTTAAAATCGGCCAAAGCCACATTTTTCCCGTGCTGATCTACCCCTTTAAACGCTGGAGCTTTAGCCCCTTCTTTTATTACTGCCATAATGCTTGAGTTGCGGTAAATATAAGACTTAAAAAGGACAAAAATGTTTAGGCCTGAAAAGCGGTAAAATGCGGTCATTTTTTGGTAGATTTGCGCAATTTATATTTTTGTAGACATGCCTAGAGACACATCCATCAAATCCGTATTAATTGTAGGTTCTGGACCCATCATTATTGGACAGGCCTGCGAGTTTGATTATTCTGGTTCACAAGCCGCTCGTTCATTAAGAGAGGAGGGGATTAAAGTTATTTTAATTAATAGCAATCCTGCCACCATTATGACCGATCCGATGATGGCCGATAAGGTGTATTTGTTGCCATTAACAATTGAGAGCTTAGAGCAAATTTTACAAGAAAATCAAATTGATGCAGTGCTTCCAACTATGGGAGGACAAACTGCATTGAATTTGTGTAAAGAAGCCGATGAAATTGGATTGTGGAATCGATACAATTGTAGAATGATTGGTGTGGATGTAGCAGCAATTGATACAGCAGAGGATAGAGAAAAATTTAGACAATTAATGGTGAAGATTGGAATGGCCGTTGCGCCAAGCCAAGTAGCGAATAGTTTTTTAGAGGGAAAAGAAATTGCACAAAAAATTGGATTTCCATTGGTAATACGTCCTTCGTTTACATTGGGTGGAACGGGTGGAGGATTTGTGCATGATGCAAGTGAATTAGATGCAGCATTAGAAAAAGGATTGAAAGCATCCCCAATGCATGAAGTGTTGGTAGAGAAAGCAGTATTGGGATGGAAAGAATATGAATTAGAATTATTAAGAGACCAAGCGGACAATGTAGTCATTATATGTACTGTCGAAAACTTGGATCCAATGGGTGTGCATACTGGAGATTCAGTAACCGTAGCACCCGCAATGACATTGAGTGATACAGCATTCCAAGAAATGCGTAACAAAGCCATGCTCATGATGCGTAGCTTAGGAAATTTTTCGGGAGGTTGTAATGTGCAGTTTGCATTAAACCCAGCAACTGAAGAATTAATTGCAGTAGAAATTAATCCACGTGTATCACGTTCATCTGCTTTGGCATCAAAAGCAACAGGATATCCTATTGCAAAAATTGCTGCTAAGTTGGCAATTGGATACCACTTGGATGAATTAAAAAATCAAATTACACAAACCACATCGGCCTACTTTGAACCAGCATTGGATTATGTAATTGTAAAAGTACCAAGATGGAACTTTGATAAATTCAAAGGAGCGAATGATACTTTAGGATTACAAATGAAAAGTGTGGGTGAAGTTATGGCAATAGGAAGAAGTTTTACCGAAGCCATTCAAAAAGCATGTCAAAGTTTAGAGAACGAAGCCATTGGTTTAGGATACTACGGAAAGAGTTTAATGAAGAACGAGGAATTGATGGAATATATCAAGACACCAAAATGGGATCGAATTTTCCGAATAAAAGATGCATTAATGCAAGGCTCAACAGTACGTTCAATTGCAGCGGCAACAGGAATAGACAATTGGTTCTTATATCAAATCAGAATCATTTGTGATGTAGAAAAAGAATTAATGAAACATACATTGGAAAGCTTGCCAGCCGACTTAATGAAGGAAGCTAAAAAGCATGGTTTTAGCGATATGCAAATTGCAAAAGTATTACATGGTGACACCAACGACGACGCAGTGTATGAAAAGCGTAAAGCATTAGGCATAACAAGAGTCTACAAAATGGTGGATACCTGCGCAGCAGAGTTTGAAGCAAAGACGCCTTATTTTTATTCTACATTCGAAAACTAAGCAATAAAATAATTCAATTACTGATTTAACAGCACAACCTATAAGATATGAACGTAAAAGACATTGTAGCACAAAATGAAAAAGAAACCAGAGCTGGATTTGGTGATGGTATATTAGAAATTGCTAGAGAAAACAAAGACGTAGTAGTATTAACTGCCGACTTAGCGGGTAGCTTTAAGTTGGGACCTTTAATGAAGGAAATGCCCGAGCGTTTTATTGAAGTAGGTATTGCCGAAGCCAATATGATTGGTATTGCAGCAGGTTTAACTATTGGTGGTAAAATTCCTTACACGACCACTTTTGCTGGATTTAGTACAGGCAGAGTGTATGATCAAATCAGACAATCAGTTGCCTACTCCGATAAGAATGTAAAAATTTGTGCATCACATGCAGGATTAACATTAGGTGAAGACGGTGCAACGCACCAAATATTAGAAGATATTGGATTGATGAAAATGTTGCCAGGCATGACCGTGATTGTACCTTGTGATTATAACCAAACTAAAGCTGCAACAAAAGCAGTAGCTAGTTACCATGGTCCAGTATACTTACGCTTTGGTCGTCCAAAATGGCCAAATTTCACCAAGGAAGATGGTTCTGATTTTGTAATTGGCAAAGCACAAATTTTAGCCGAAGGTACCGATGTAACTATAATTGCATGTGGTCACTTAGTATGGAAAGCAATTGAGGCAGGAAAACAATTAGAGGCTGAAGGTATTAGTGTAGAAGTAATCAACTTACATACAATCAAGCCTTTGGATGAAGCCGCAATTATTAAGAGCTTACAAAAAACAGGTTGTGTAGTCACAGCCGAAGAACATAATATTATTGGTGGCATGGGAGATGTAGTGGCACAAGTAGCTGCAAAAAATTGTCCAGTACCTCAAGAATTTGTAGGAACAAAAGATACATTTGGAGAAAGCGGAACACCAAACCAATTGTTAACGAAGTATGGATTAGACGCAGTGAACATTGTAGAAGCTGCTAAGAAAGTAATTGCTCGTAAGAAGTAGCATATTCTATAATTTTTTGAAAGATAAATTTTAAAATATTTGCTCTCTAATGATATCATAAAAAAAGAGTCTCAAAAATGAGACTCTTTTTTTATGATAAGTAATGTTTGAAAATCACTATGGCGCTAATCTTACACGCACCCAATGTCCGTCGGCATGTAAGCTGTATTGAATTCGATCATGCAAACGAGAGCTACGCCCTTGCCAAAATTCCATTTCGTTGGGCTTAATAATATACCCACCCCATTGTGGAGGCAAAGGAATGTTTCCGTCCTTAAATTTTTCAGTGTTCTCCGCAACAATCTCTTCTAAAAAAATACGATCGGGAATAATTCTGCTTTGCGGTGAAGACCATGCACCAATTTGGCTTCCAATGGGTCTTGATTTAAAATAAGCTTCACTTTCTTCACTACTAATTTTCTCGATGGTTCCTGTGATGCGCACTTGACGTTCAAGCTCTTTCCAAAAAAAGTTCATAGCAGCAACAGGGTGTGCAGCTATATCTTGTCCTTTAGCGCTTTGGTAGTTTGTAAAAAATATAAAACCTTCGGGCGTATAGCCTTTCAATAATACTACACGTGAATTGGGAATATTTCCTGCTTTAATAGTTGAAAGCACAAAAGCATTTACTTCTTCAATGCCACTTGCAATTGCATCTTCCCACCAATGTTCAAACTGATCCATAGGTAAAGACGCAGTAGTTTCTTCGTCCAAAGAAGCGAACTGATAATCTTTTCTGATGCCAGCAATATCTTTATTCATAAAACACTAATTTATATTTTCACGCTTTTTATTTCGCTGCTTAAATTTCCTTTGTCGAATATAATATGTTCACAACCGACAATAATAACAACATACCTACCAATTGATGCAGTTGAGCAAACCATTCAAATTTCGCCCACACCCCTGGTACAATATGCGCACTTGAGAGAATCGTTAATATACCCAATAACACTTGTATAAAAACCAAAGCCATTGGTAGCAATTTTACCTTCGCCCAAAATGCATTGCCTTTAATTTTATTCATTTGAATAGACCAATAAATAATAATAGCTAATAAAATATAGGCAAGTCCTCGATGAACAAAATGAATCCAAATAGTATTGTTTACTGCATTCAATAAAAATCCATCCTTACTTGTAAGGCCCACTGGGAGCCATTGTCCATTAATTGTAGGCCAAGTACTAGCCACATTCGCCGCCTTATGTCCCGCCATTAAAGCACCATATATTAATTGGAAAAATAAAATCAAAATAATCACCCAGGCCCATTTACGAATGCCAGCTAATTTAAATTGACCTTCGGCACTTACATTTGATTTTTGTATAGCATTGGCTTTTAAAGATAAAGCAAACCAATACGTGTACGCCAACAAACCCAATGCGAAAATAAAATGTAATGCAAGACGCGTTGGTTTAACATAAACCGCATCCCCTTCTAAACCACTTGCTACCATTATCCAACCTATCGCTCCTTGCAAGGCACCCAATAAAAACAAAACCACTAACGGTTTGATCATACTAGGTTTAAAATATTTTTTTACAAAAAAGTATATAAAGCCAATGGCAAAAACGAGGCCAATGGTACGTGCCCATAAACGATGGAACCATTCCCAAAAAAAAATAAATTTAAAATTAGCTAGATTGAAATCAAAATTCAATAATTGAAACTGCGGCGTAGTTTTATATTTAGCAAATAACTCCTGCCAATGTGCTTCATTCATGGGTGGCAAAGCGCCCGTTACCACATCCCACTCTGTAATCGAAAGACCACTTCCGGTTAAACGGGTAATACCCCCCAGCGCAATTTGAATCACTGTCATACCAACACCTAATAATAACCAATTGGCAACAGCACGTGATTTTTGATCTTGTAGTTCCATAAAGCGTAAGCTAAATAATGAAATAATGATAACACAAAGGTACTAAGTAAAGCCTTAAACAATTAAATTTACAATGTGTTATTAAACGCTTACCAAGACATATTATTAGAAGCTGGTTGTGACGAAGCAGGCCGTGGTTGTTATGCTGGCCCAGTGTTTGCAGCGGCTGTGATACTTCCTGCCAATTTTTATCATCCTTTGTTAAACGATAGCAAAAAATTAAGCGAAAAGCAAAGGCAGGAATTGGAGCCCATTATAAAATCAAGTGCTATTGCTTGGGCTATTGCATCACAAACTGCAGCTGAAATAGACAACTCGAATATATTAAAGGCCTCCATAAAATGTATGCACTTGGCCTTGGACCAATTAAAAAAAAGCCCACAATTTATTGCAGTGGATGGAAATCGATTTTATCCATATAAGAAAATTGCGCATCAAACCATTGTAAAGGGAGACGGGAAATATGCGCATATAGCAGCAGCAAGTATTTTAGCAAAAACAGCGCGTGATGTTTATATGGAAAAAGCGCACTTGCAATATCCAAAATACGGATGGGATAAAAACAAAGGATATGGAACAGCCATACATCGTGCTGCTATAGAAGCACATGGACTATGCTTTGAACACCGAAAAAGTTTTAAGATAATACCTCCGCAATTATCACTACTGTAGCAATTGGTTCTTGAATTTTAAAAAGTCAAGCAATCTTTAGTAATCCCACACACCAGCGCCCTGACGTGTAACAATATATTCGTCACTAGTACAATCAACAACGGTAGAAGGGACAATGCCGCCAATGCCGCCATCCACAACCATATCCACTTGTTTGCCCCAGTGTTCATAAATAACTTCAGGGTCGGTATAGTCTTCGATCGTATCACCCGGAAAACTTGCCGATAAAATGGGATGCCCTAATGTTTTAATAATAGAGAGGGCGATATTATTATTCGGAATACGCAAGCCAATGGTTTTCTTTTTAGACTGCAATATTTTAGGCACTTGTTTGCTAGCAGGTAAAATAAAAGTAAAAGGTCCAGGTAGTGCTTTTTTCATAATGCGAAACAAAGCATTGTCAATCGCCTTAGCATATAAGCTCAAATCGCTTAAATCTGCACAAATAAAACTCAGGTTTGCTTTCTCTGGATTCACTTTTTTTATTGCGCATATTTTCTCAATTGCTTCGGGATGAAAAATATCACAACCTAGCCCATAGATGGTATCTGTGGGATACGCGATAATGCCGCCACTTTCTAAACAATCTTTGACCATAGAAAGTTGTCTAGCTTGAGGATTGTCTGGATGAATACTAATTAGCATAAATGTTATAGTGCAAAAGTACCTATTTTTATTACGCGTTGTTTATGTTTTATTTGTAGTAAACAACGCCTATGTTTAGCATCGTATACCTCGAAGAAAAAGTATTAACAAGAACTGCTTATATGTATGCATTTGAAGCGCAAGCCGATTGTAAAGTAATTTATAATAGTGGTGACTTACAAGCCTTTTATAAATTCTTACAAAACGAATTACATCCACCCGACTTATGTATTGTATCGGATTGCTATCATTATATCGACTTAGTGAATATTATAAAAAACATCAAGTCAAAAAGTAATCACACCTATATCTTATTAAAGTCGGATGCGAAATTCATGAAGGGTATTTGTTATTTAATGAAGAATGGACTGCATGGCATATTCTTCACCGACGAACCATTGATAGATTTAAAAACATGTGTGCGCCAAAGAACTCGGTTTAACTTGTCGGCCGATAAATCTAAGCTCATTACGAGTAATGTATTGGGTAGTATACAAATAAAGGAATTGAATTATAACAACACGCCGCTTACACAAAATGAAATTGAATTTATACAAGCCTGTGCTAAGGACCAAAGCTATGAGGAGATTGCAACTGCCCTTCACAAAAGTGTAAACACAATTTATGGCTATCGTGATAGGGTATTTAAAAAGTTGCAAGTAAAACAAAGGACCGCCATGGTAATGACGGCCCTTAAAAGAAATTATATCGACCTGTAGCTCTAATTAAAATGAAAGCGACTATTTTATTTCCCAAGTTTCGCGACCACGAATTAATTTATCTAAATCACCAGGACCTTTCACTAATGACTCTTCTAATTGCAAAGCCATCATATCCTCATAACAAGGACGGTCTGCAGTAAAGAATACGCCAAAAGGACGAGGGAATACCGCACCTACTTCAGTTGGGTTGTCGAATAAACGCGTTAAGATTTGTGCTTTATAAAAATCTTTCTCATCGTGAATCCATAAATCGTCGGCACTGTATTTATCTCCAATGGTTACCACTTCAGGGCGCATGCCGTCAAAACGAATACCTTGTTCATTATTTGCACCAAAGGTTAATGGCTTGCCTTGTTCTACAAACAATGCATGTAAAGGCTTGGTCGCTTTTTCGGTAAATATTTCAAATGCACCATCATTAAAAATGTTACAGTTTTGATAGATCTCTAAAAAACTAGTTCCTTTATGTTGCTCGGCTCTTGTGATCATGTATTGTAAATGCTTAGGGTCACGATCCATGGTACGACCCACAAAAGTGGCATCGGCGCCCATTGCTAAAGCAGCAGGATTAAATGGATGGTCGATACTTCCCATCGGCGTACTCTTGGTAATTTTATTTACTTCAGAGGTAGGAGAATATTGTCCTTTTGTTAAACCATAAATTTGGTTATTGAAAACTAAAAAGTTAACGTTAAAATTTCTTCTGATCATATGAATGGTATGATTACCACCAATACTCATGGAGTCACCATCACCAGCAACAATCCAAACACTTAATTCAGGACGAGAAGCTTTTAAGCCACTTGCAATCGCAGTTGCACGACCATGAATCGAGTGCATACCATATGTGTTCATATAATATGGGAAACGGCTACTACAACCTATACCACTTATCACCACAATATTTTCTTTAGGAACACCAATAGTTGGCATTACTTTTTGCACTTGTGCTAAAATAGAATAGTCACCACAACCAGGGCACCAACGTACTTCTTGGTCAGATGAAAAATCTTTTGCGGTTAAAGGGGTTGCTTGTGCTAAAGTTTCAGTAGACATACACTCATTCATTTAGGACACAAAATTACGAAAACTCGGGCTTCGACAAAGAATTATTTAGCCCTTATTTTACTTGTCGGCCTTTCCAAGTATAGGTCTTAATTTGCCCAAACAATCCAGCTACCAAAGTGTAAGCAATATGAAGGGGTTGGTACAAAGCAAAATAGCGTAACTGGCCATGCATATTGTAAAATCGAGTCACAGGATCTAAAAAGAAGAGTTCAAAAAAGGTCTTAAATGCCAAGGCAATGAATAAACTTGAATAATCACCTGCTAATAATAAAAGCAAAAAGGAAAAATTGAAGATATATACCAATAACAATACCCAAAAAATAGAGTTGTCATCATAATAGCGTGCCTTGCTAGACCATCTAATTCTTTGCATGATAAAGTCCTTCCAATTGTCCATGGCCTTGGTTAAAACAATAGCACCAGGATGAAATAAATAGCCAATTCGATTGGATAAAGTCACTTTCATTTTATGCATTAAAAACATATCATCCCCACTCGCAATTTGATCCACTCCTTGGTATCCGCCTACCGCAATAAAGGCCGATTTTTCAAACGCTAAGTTTGCACCATTGCTCATAGAATGCTTGCCAGCGCCTACTGCAGCGGCAGTAATGCCTTGCAATGCTAAAAAATCTAACAGCTGAAATTCATTCAACACCCCCTTTTCTTTTATAAACATAACAGGTGCAGCCACGAATACAGGTTTGTTTTTTTGGATATATGCATTGTATAAACTCAGCCATTTGAGGGGCACGATACAATCGGCATCGGTAGTCACAATCCAATCCCCTTTTGCTTGGCTCACTGCTTTTTCAATGGCCTTCTTTTTAAAGGAATTCATCTCCCCCGGCTTATAATAATCGGCTAAACTTAGTAGATGCACATTGGGATAATCATGCCCAATAGCTTTCACAATAAAAGCCGTATCGTCTTCCGAAAAATCATCTATTACAATAATTTCGTAGGCATGTACTGGATAGTCCTGTGCTAAAATGGAGTCCACACAGGCCTTAATATTGGCAGCTTCATTACGCGCAGGAATCACTACGGAAAATCGAATGGGTTCAAGGCCCTGGCCAGCTTCCTCGGGTTCAAAGGACTTAAGTTTACCAAACCAATAACGGTAGGCCATTAATAAAAGGGCATACAAAATGGTCAAAATCCCAACTGTCCAATCCAATATTGCTAACATGGCCCAAAGTTACCGCCTTTCTTGGTCAAAAATTTGGAGAAATCCTCAAATTGGTCGTACTTTTGAATTAGTTGCATAACTAACTATATGTCAAACAACCAATTTAAAAGAGGGGAATTATACAGTGTCATAAATGGCATGGCCACGACTGCTGTAGCCCGTCGACTGCAAAAGAATTTTCGTAACGCTGGATTAGAAATCACCATCGAACAATGGTCGGTATTGTACCATTTGTGGAAGGAAGACGGATTAAGTCAACAAGAATTAGGCGTTCGCACTTTTAGAGACAAAGCAAGTATCACACGCTTAATTGATAACCTTGAAAAATTAGGATTGGTTACTCGTGTTGCAAGTACAAGTGATAGACGCATTAACAAAGTATGTTTAACCGATGCCGCAAAACCATTACAGCAAAGTACTTACGAGTTAGCAAACACTACTATGAATGAAGCTTTGCAAAACATTAGTAAGGAAGAAATTGAAGTAGTCAAAAATGTATTACAGAGAGTGTATGATAATTTAACGCATCCGGATTTGGACTAATCTAAATGAGGTAAATTATTTACTTGCCAAAAATATTCGACAAAAAATTAAAACCTATTTTATGGGAACAACAATTCACGGAGGAGAATGGATCATTAAGGAAGTAAAAGCAAGTGATGTTTTTATTCCTGAAGATTTTAACGAGGAGCAATTAATGGTACGCGATATGTGTACTCAATTTGTAGATGGAGAAGTATTGCCAGTTGCTGACAGAATTGATAAATTAGAGCCGGGCTTAATGCCTTCCCTACTAGCAAAAGCAGGTGAGCAGGGGCTTTTAGGCATTACCGTACCAGAACAATATGGAGGGTTGGGAAAAGATTTTATCACTTCCATTATTGTAGCAGAATATTTAGGAGGTGGTTATTCATTTTCGGTTGCCAATGCAGCACATACCGGAATTGGCACTTTACCCATTTTATATTTTGGTACCGAAGCACAAAGAACAAAATATGTACCCAAGTTAGCAAGTGGAGAATGGAAAGGTTCATATGGTTTAACCGAACCCAATAGTGGATCCGATGCATTGAGCGCAAAGAGTACTGCAAAATTATCCGAGGACGGAAAGTATTATATTTTAAACGGACAAAAATGTTGGATCACGAATGGAGGATTTGCCGATGTATATACGGTGTTTGCAAAAATAGATGGTGAACAATTCACTGCATTTATTTTAGAAAGAGGCATGGAAGGATTTACGCAAGGACCCGAAGAACATAAAATGGGTATTAAAGGTTCAAGTACAGTGCAATTGTATTTTCAAGATTGTAAAGTACCTGTTGAAAATGTATTAGGAGAAATTGGCAAGGGCCATATTATCGCCTTTAACATTTTAAATATTGGTCGTTTAAAATTAGGCGCGGCAACATTGGGTGGAGCAAGAAGAGCCTTAACAACAAGTTTACAATATGCAAAAACAAGAGAGCAATTTAAATTACCTATTGTAAAATTTGGAGCTATCCGACATAAATTAGCCGAAATGGCCATTCAAATGTGGGTAGGTGAAACAGCACTATACCGTGTATCTCGCAATATTGATGAGATGGAAGCGGAGTTAGCGGCGAGTGGAAAAAATTTATCAGAATCCTTATTGGGTGCAGCCGAAGAGTATGCCATAGAGTGTGCAATTTTAAAAGTATTTGGATCGGAGACCTTGGACTATATTGTTGACGAAGGTGTACAAATACATGGTGGTAATGGTTATAGCGATGAGTATACTATTTCAAAAGCGTATCGCGATAGTCGTATTAACAGAATTTACGAGGGCACTAATGAAATTAATAGATTGTTAACTGTGGACATGGTTTTAAAACGCGCTATGAAAGGCAAGTTGGATTTAATGGGACCAGCTATGAGTGTACAACAAGAATTAATGAGTATCCCCGATTTTGGAAGCGAAGAAGAAGGTGCATTTGCAAAAGAGAAAAAAGCAATTGCTAATTTTAAGAAATGTATTTTAATGGTAGCAGGTGCAGCAGTACAAAAATTAATGATGACCTTAAATAAGGAGCAAGAAATTTTAATGAATATTGCTGATATGTCCATTATAACATTCCATGCAGAGAGTGCATTATTAAGATTAGAAAAATTAACTACACAAAAAGGAGAAGCAGCAACTTCAATACAGGCCGACATTGTACGCACTTATATATACGATGCAGCCGATGCTATCAATAAAGCAGGAAAAGACGCTTTGAATTCATTTGCCGAGGGCGATGAATTAAGAATGATGCATATTGGATTAAAGCGATTTACAAAAGTAGATCCATTTAATACCAAGGAAGCTCGACGCAGAATCTGTGCACAATTGGTAGCCGATGATGGTTACAAATTGTAATGCACCAAACACATGTGTTTCGGGGTTTAGATTTTGATATTGAATTGATTTAGGTTTTAAGCGTCCCAGCAAATTGTTGGGACGTTTTTTATTTACTCTATAACCACTAAACAATTTTAACGTTACGCGAAAAACTTTCTTCCAATGAAATTAAAGTTTCGGTACGTTCAATGCCTTTAATTTTTTGCAACTCGTCGTGTAATACAAAACGTAATTGTTGAATATCCTTACAAACAATCTCCACAAACATGCTATAGTTTCCTGTTGTATAATTTACACGCACAACTTGTGGAATTGCTTTTAATGCTTGTGCCACGGTATCATACATCGAACTCTTTTCCAAGTAAATACCAATGAATGCAATAATATCATAGCCCAATACTTTTAAATCTACAGCTAGTCTCTTCCCTTGAACAATACCCAACTCCTCCAATTTCTTAATGCGCACGTGAATGGTACCGCCCGATACAAAAAACTGCTTACCCAGGTCGGCATAGGAAACCTCAGCATCCTGCATCATGGCCTGAATAATTTGCAAATCCAGCTTATCGAGGCTTTTGTCAATGTTTAATTTAGGGGTAATTTTAGGCTCCATAATTTATATATTTTTAAATAATTTGCTAATTTATTAACAATATTCTATATTTTAAAATAAATACTTAAATTATTTGCAACATATGTGCCAATACCTTAGTTTTGATATATCAAATGAGAGGAATCACACCGAAACCGCTCAAATGGTAAGTTCTAAATACTGTGGGGTGATGAAATCTTGGCAGACATGCCCCCTTGTCTCGGGGGTGAGGATAACGGGATAAATATAGCATAGAGCCGTCTAGCAATAGGCGACCAGGGTCGACCACTGAACTTTGTGCTACAACTAACTGCCTCATGGAGGTTCGATCCCTCCCCCTACAGCAA
>CANGMV010000003.1 GCA_947454745.1 Bacteroidota bacterium
CACCAGCAGCGCTAACTACATTTTCCTCTAACATAATACTTCCAAAATCATTGGCACCTGCTTCTAAACAAACCTGTGCAGTCGCTTTACCAACGGTTAACCAACTTGCTTGAATATTTTTAATATTTGGCAACATGATACGACTAATCGCAATCATACGAATATACTCTTCGGTAGTGGTTAAATTATGTACACCTCTGATTTTAGTTAATAAGGTGTCTACGTCTTGGAAGGTCCAAGGAATAAATGCCAAAAATCCTTTTGCATCTTTTGGTTTTCTGTCTTGTACTTCGCGAATACGTACTAAGTGAATAAATCTTTCTTCCAAAGTCTCCACATGGCCAAACATCATCGTAGCACTCGTCGTAATATTTAATTGGTGTGCTGCTGCCATTACATCTAACCATTCGTCGGCTCCACATTTTCCATTGGATACTAATTTACGTACACGATCCACTAAAATCTCTGCGCCCGCTCCTGGCAAGGAATCCATGCCTGCTTCATGTAAAGCTTTTAAAACGTCGGTATGTGACATGCCTTCTAACTTTGCAATATGTGCAATTTCTGGGGGCCCTAATGTGTGCAATTTAATGGTCGGAAATTCATTCTTTATTTGGCTGAATATATCTGTATAAAATTTTAATCCTAATTCAGGGTGATGACCACCTTGTAATAATAATTGATCGCCGCCCCAGGCCAATGTTTCCTTAATTTTTACACGGTAGGTATCCATATCGGTAATATAGGCTTCTGGATGACCAGGGATTCTATAAAAATTACAAAACTTGCAATTAGCAATACATACATTCGTTGTGTTTACATTTCGATCAATTTGCCAAGTTACTTTACCATGCGGGACTTGCTTTTTTCTTAACTCATTGGCAATATTACTAATCTCATTTAAAGGGGCATGTTCGAATAAAAACATTCCTTCTTCCTTAGTTAAATACTCGAAATTCAGCGCTTTCTTATATAATTCGTCTAATTGCATATCATTCTTTTAAGAGTAACAAAGTTAAGGCTTAAAGGGTTCGCTTTTTACCTGAGTTTATTTTATCTATATTCATAAATAGACTCTTGTTTAAAAGGAGTAATTTTGTCCTCCATTATGATACAATTTGACAGATTCCAACTAGAAAATGGTTTAAAAGTATTGGTTCACCCCGACACGACCACACCCATGGCCGTAGTGAACATTTTATACAATGTAGGCGCAAAGGACGAACAACCCGATAAAACCGGGTTTGCCCATTTATTTGAACATTTGATGTTTGGAGGGAGTATCAATATTCCCGAATATGACGAGCCCTTGCAAAGAGCAGGAGGGGAGAACAATGCATATACAACCAATGACTTAACGAATTATTATTGTCAATTGCCCGCTGAAAATATCGAAACTGCTTTTTGGTTAGAAAGCGACAGAATGCTGTCTTTGGCATTTAGTCCAAAGAGTTTAGAAGTTCAGCGCAAAGTAGTATGTGAGGAATTTAAAGAACACTATATTAACAAGCCTTATGGAGATGCTTGGCATAAAATGCGCACTTTAGCTTATACAAAACATCCTTACCGTTGGATGACAATTGGCGCTTCTTTGGCCCATGTGGAACAGGCTACCATGGAAGATGTGAAAGATTTTTTCTTCCAATTTTATCGCCCCAATAATGCCATTTTAGTAGTAACAGGCAATGTGAAAACCGAGGATATTAAAGTATTGGCTGAAAAATGGTTTGGTCCGATTCCTGCAGGGAAACCGTATGAAAGAAACTTGCCAGAGGAGCCTAAGCAAGAAAAGCATCGAAGCATTGATGTTCGTGCCGATGTACCGATGGATATGTTGATGATGACTTGGCATATGGGCGGGAGATTTGACGCTACTTATCATGCAACCGATTTATTAACCGAAGTGTTAGGAGGTGGTGCTTCATCGCGTTTATATGAACAACTTATTAAAGTAAGACAATTGTTTTCTTCTATTTCTTGTTATCATTTTGGAACAATCGATCCAGGTTTATTTGTAATTACAGGCAAGCTCGTAAAAGGAATTAGTATGTCGGTGGCAGAAAAAGCAGTATTAGAAGAAGTTGAAAAAATGAAGACCGAAATACTTTCAGAAAAAGAAGTTCAAAAAGTGATCAATAAAACGGAGAGTATGATTTGTTTTGAAGATATGAGTATTATGAATCGCGCGCAAAGCCTTGCCTACTATGAGTTACTGGGAGATGCGGCTTTGATGAATGAAGAATTAGAAAAGTACCAATCCATTACGCCTGCAATTATTCAATCAACAGCAAAAACCATTTTTGCAGAAGGAAATAGAAACACATTATATTATTATAGCAAAACCAGCGCTTAGTTTTTCAACTAGGCAACTAATTATTATATCATGGCATTAGACCGAACCACTGCTCCTCATATTAAAGACGCAGTTGACTTTGACATTCAATTAAAGCCTTGCCAAAAATACAGTTTGGACAATGGGGTGGAAGTGTATGCATTTGAAGGGGGTGCACAGGAAGTGATGATGATGGAGTTGGTGTTTTTCGCTGGTAATAGTTTTGAAACAAAAAACTGGGTAGCGCCTGCCACTAATTATTTATTAAAGAACGGAACCCATAATAAGACTGCGTTTGAAGTGAATGATGCGTTTGAGTTTTATGGTGCTTATTTAAACAGGTCATGTTATAACGAAACTGCAACCATTAGTTTACATACCTTAACAAAGCATTTTCAGGAAGTTGTTCCAGTGGTAAGTGAATTGGTAGCTGATGCAATATTCCCCGAAAACGAATTGGATATTTATGCAAAAAACCAAATTCAACAGCTCACATTGAATTTAAAGAAAGGGGACTTTATTGCGAATCGATTTATAGATGAATATTTGTTTGGCATTGATCATCCATATGGAAAGTATTCAAGTGAAGAAAGTTATAATCAATTAACGCGTGATGATTTAGTAGCATTCTACAATAAATATTATAAGGAAGGAAAATGTATCGTTTTCATGGCGGGTCAGTTTCCAGCAAATATAGAATCTGTATTAAATAAATATATTGGTAGTTTGCCATTGAATAAAAAGGTTTTTGAAACGCCGGAACACCCTATTATAGCTGCATCTCAGAAAAAATACAGTGTAGTAAATGATCCCAACTCGGTGCAAGGTTCTATTCGTATCGCAAGACATTTTCCCAACAGGCATCATCCCGATTTTGCAGCTGCACAGGTATTGAATAATATATTTGGTGGTTTTTTTGGTTCTCGTTTAATGAGTAATATTCGTGAGGACAAAGGATACACCTACGGCATTCATAGTTATTTACAAAACCATATTCAACAAAGTGCATGGATGGTAAGCACCGATGCAGGTAAAGATGTTTGTAAAGCAACAATCGAGGAAGTATATAAAGAGATGTCCATTTTAAGAAGTGAGCTAGTAGATATGGATGAATTGAATTTGGTGAAGAATTATATGTTGGGTTCATTGTTAGGAGATGTAGATGGACCTTTTCAAATTATAGGTCGTTGGAAATCCTATATTTTAAATGGGTTAGATGAGTCCTATTTCTATAACACAATTAAAACCGTTAGGGCGATTCAGCCGGCAGAAATAAAGGATTTGGCCAACAAGTATTTGAAGGAAGAGGACTTTTACGAGCTGGTAGTTTATTAAAAGCTACCTCAATAATAAATATTTTTAAAGCTAATATATTGAAATACAATGTATTAGCTTTTTTATTTTTATAATACTATAAAATATTTAGTACTGTGTGATGCATAGTACTAAATATTCTCCTAGCTTTGTGTCCTAAAGTAATTATCATGGATATACAAAATACACAGAGTCAAATGCGCAAGGGCGTATTGGAGTTTTGCATATTGTCTATCATTCAAAAAGGCGAAGTGTATCCTAGTGACATCGTCGAACAAATGAAAGCGGCCAATTTGCATATACTAGAAGGAACTTTGTATCCTTTATTAACTCGATTAAAAAACGCAGGCTTATTAAATTACAGATGGGTGGAAAGTGTGAGTGGTCCGCCAAGAAAATATTTTGTGTTAACTGAGGATGGCAATAAAGCATTTGATGTTTTATTAAAAACCTGGAACGAAATGACAGGTGCAGTGAATCAATTAACCCAAAACACGAACAATATTGCTAACTCAGAAGTTGTTCCAGCTTCTTAAAATATACATCATGAACAAAGTAATCAATATCAATTTTCAAGGTCGCATTCTTCCAATCGAAGAGCAGGCATATGAAATATTAAAACAATATATCGAATCCTTACGCGCTTATTTTGCTAACGAAGAAGGCCGTGATGAAATTATCAATGACATTGAATGTCGTGTTGCTGAATTATGTGAGGAGCGTCTTAAAAAAGGGGCTATTTGCATTGATGCAGAAGGCATTAATTTAATAATTGATAGCATTGGTCGTCCTGCAGATTTTGCTGCTCAAGATGGTTTTGAACAAACTACTTCAACAAGTGCAGGTGCAAATGATGACAATAATAACTATGAGCATAAGCCATGGGAATCTACTACACAAAAGCGATTGTATCGTGACGAACAAAACAAAGTGCTAGGTGGTGTTTGTAGCGGTATTGCGAACTACTTTAATATCGATCCATTAATTGTTCGAATTTTATGGATTTTCTTAATTGGTGTAAATATTTTAGGCTATTTAATTTTATGGATAGCAGTGCCAAGTTCTTCGGTAAAGGAAGTGGGCGGGGTACGAAAAAGATTATTTAGAGATATTGATAAAAAAATAATTGGCGGTGTTTGTGCAGGACTTTCAAAATATTTTGGAATAAGAGTGGGCATCATTCGTTTATTATTTTCAATTCCATTTATCCGCTTCATCATTAATTTTAATCATGTGCATTTATGGCAATTTTGGGATAGTTTAGATTTCCCGAATATCTTTGATATTACATTTAGCCCAGGAGCCATCTTTGTATATATTGTGTTGTGGTTGGTTTTGCCCGAAGCTAAGACCAGTGCGGATAAGTTGGAAATGGTAGGTGAAAAAGTGGATTTGAATAGTATTAAAAATACCATTCAAAATGATATGGAAGGGTTTAGTAAAAGAGCACAAAGCTGGGGAAGTGATTTTTCAAGAAAAAGAGAAGAACGAAGAGCTGAAAGAGCAGAACACCGTGCCGAAAGAAGAGGGGAAAGAGATGGTGAAGGATTTCAACAAGAAGCCTATACAGTGCATGAAAACAGAAAAGGATGCTTACATTTTGTAGGTCGTTTAATTACTATTTCAGTGAAAGTTTTTGTTTACTTCGTATTGGGTATTATTGGAATTTCCTTATTGGCTGCTTTATTTGGAATGGGCGTTGCCGGAACCAGCTTATTACCCTTAAAAGGATTTATTCTTGAAGATGGGTTGCAATCTGCTGCTGCTATTGGAGCGATTGTGTTTTTTATATGGGTTCCGATTATTGCAATTGTAACTGCTGTTATTAGAAAAATTGCGGGCTTTAAGAAATCGAATATTTGGATTAGAACTAGCTTTATTTCGCTATGGGTTTTAGGCTGGGTATGTATATTTTATTTCTTTAGTAGTTTAGGAAATAGCTTTTCAAAGCACAATGTAACAGTGGAAGAAAAAGTACAATTAAAAAATGCTAAAGTTGATTTCTTAGAATTAACGGCTACTCCAAAAATGAAATACTATGAGGACAAGTGGTTTCAAATCATTCCTTTTAGTAATTATAGTGATGAGGATTCGGTATTTGTTAGAAATATGAGTGTGCGTATTGTACAATCTAAAACGGATAGTTTTGAAATAAAAATCGTGAAACTAAGTAACGGCAAAACAGTACAAGAAGCCAATACGATTGCAGGTAAAATCAACTTTGAGTTAACACAACAGGATAGTATTTTGTATTTAGATAGGGGCATTGGTATCAATAAAAAAGACAAATTTCGCAATCAACATATTATTATGACCATTGCGGTTCCGGTTGGCAAACGCATTTTGATTACCAATAAAGGTTGGTCTCAAACCAATGTACGTATTAATAATCATGGCATGCAAACAGAAACCTTTAATGGATTTCATAGTGGAAATTCATCCAATGATTGGTTTAATGAGTGGAATGAGCCTTGGGATAATGAGTCTTATGCTTATGAACAAGGGGTTGAATATAGAATGACTGCCACTGGTTTGGAAAAATTAAAACGTGCCGATAACGAAGTTGCAGATGATGATGCGGATACGCCTGACGAGATTGAAGACAAATTGCAAAAGCTAAAAGAAGAACGTATGCAATTGGAACAAAATTTAGAAAAGACGAAAGCGGAAAAATTACAGGAATTGGATAAGATCGATCGTGCATTGGACAAGCAAAAGGAAAAAGCAGGAAAAGCGGCAGAGGAAAGAAAAGACAAAAAAGTAGCCGTTGCTACTGGAGCGCAATATAAAACCGTTGCCAATGCTGCTAGCAGGTTCACCGATCTGCATTGGGTTTTAGAAAGATTCTCCTACTAATATACTTGGCTATTGATTACGTATAGTTTGATTTTTGGAACGACACCCCTTCTCTCTCGGAAGGGGTGTTTTATTTAGGATCCTTTTTGATTATCTTTGCGCAAATAAATTATTCCATGAGCGAAATCTTAAACACCCCTTTTACTGCCAAACATATTGCCTTAGGTGCTAAAATGGCTCCATTTGCAGGGTACAATATGCCCATTAGTTATACAGGAATTAATGACGAACATGCTGCAGTGCGTAATCAAGCAGGTGTGTTTGATGTAAGTCATATGGGTGAATTTATTTTAAAAGGGCCCGATGCTCTGGATTTAATTCAACGTGTAACAAGTAATGACGCATCTGTTTTAGAAGACGGTAAAGCACAGTATAGTTGTTTGCCAAATACAACAGGAGGTATTGTAGACGACTTGTTGGTATACTGTGTTGAAAAAAACAAAGTATATATGTTGGTGGTAAATGCATCTAATATTGAAAAAGATTGGAACTGGATAAGTAGCTACAATACTAAAAATGTAGAAATGCATAATATTAGTCCTAAAACAGCTTTACTAGCTGTTCAAGGTCCGAATGCGACTAAAATTGTACAAAGCATGACCGCTATGGATGTATTAAACATGCCTTATTATAGTTTTGCAAAAGGAAAACTATTGGATATTGATAATGTATTAATTAGCGCCACAGGGTATACAGGAGCAGGTGGAGTAGAGATTTATTTTGATGATGAAAATGATAATGCTTCTAAAGTATGGGACGCACTATTTGCAGCAGGAGCGGCTTATGGATTAAAACCAATTGGCCTTGGTGCAAGAGATACCTTGAGATTGGAAATGGGTTTTTGTTTATATGGTAATGACATTGACGATACTACAAGTCCTTTGGAAGCAGGCTTGGGTTGGATTACAAAATTTACAAAATCGTTTACCAATTCAGCAGCTTTACAAACACAAAAGGAAAATGGAGTAACAAAAAAAATAGTAGGCTTTGAAATGATTGACCGCGGAATTCCACGTCATTATTATATTATTAAAGATGCAGCTGGGAATGAAATAGGATCAGTTACTTCAGGTACACAGGCGCCAAGTTTAGGAAAGGCAATTGGAATGGGCTATGTAGCCACTGAGCATGCAAAAATTGGCACTGAAATATTTATTGATATTCGCAATACACCAGTAAAAGCGAAAGTGGTGAAATTTCCTTTCAAGTAAAATAAATGTATACTATATATTTTTAAAGGGGCTTTTGGCCCCTTTTTTAATGCAATAAATACTCGAATTTGGCTTTTGATGGAATTGCATTTTTGTGTTTCAATAAAATTGATAAACATGAAAGCAATTAAAAACAAAGTGCAATTGGTAGGTCGTTTGGGTGCCGACCCCGAAATTAAATTGTATGGGGAGGGTAAAAAATTAGCGAATATCCGACTCGCAGTAAATGATCGTTATAAAAATGTAAAAGGAGAATGGATGGATGAAACGCAATGGTTTAGTTTGGTGGCTTGGGCTAAGCTCGCGGTGTATGTCGAAAAATATTTACTGAAAGGTACTGAAGTAGCCATTGAGGGAAGGTTGGTAAATAAAGCTTTTACCGATAAGGCTGGTGCCAAAAGGGTAAGTACAGAAATTGTATTAAGTGAAATTTTAATTTTATCAAAACAAAAGGAATTGCTAGTAGAACAATAATGTGTTTAGTATCTTTGTACAATGAGCAACGAAAATATGAATAAGCCAAGTTTACATACGGTACTTACTCCTCAATTATTAGATTTATACGAAATCAAAGATAGTATTGTTGTCATCATTGATGTGTTTCGTGCAACATCAACGATGGCAACAGCATTATACAATGGTGCTGCTAAAATTATACCAGTGGATAGTCCCGAGGCTTGTATCGAAATGGGAAAAGCAACAGGGGGTGTGACAGCAGGAGAACGTGATGGGAAAATTATTCCAGGGTTAGCGTATGGCAATTCACCTTCGGAATATCCTCGTTCTTTTATTGAAAATAAAACTTTAGTAATTACCACTACGAATGGCACTAAATTATTACATATGGCTTTGCGTAAAGGAGCCAAAGAAGTGATTACAGGTTCTTTCCCTAATTTGTCCAATATAGTTGCCTATTTAAAAGCACAAAATGCCCCTGTAATTTTAGGTTGTTCGGGTTGGAAAAATCGATTTAATATCGAAGACACCTTATTTGCCGGAGCAGTAATTGAAGAAATTAAGGAACATTTTACCATTCATTGTGATAGCAGTTTCATGGCAAATCAGTTATATATACAACATAAAGATAATTTACCTGAATACATTAAAACCTTAACACATTGGCATCGATTAGCCTCTTACGGATTAGAAGGGGATATGCTTTATTGTGTTACCAAGGATATTGCACCAAGTTTACCAATTTTTAAAGATGGGGCTTTAATAAATGGGGCATAAGAATAACGTAAAATAGCCTGCAATTTCGTACATTTGCAAATTGCCCTTTTCAAAAGGGTCATTTTGTATAATTTATGGCATTACCCTACTTAGTAAAACACATTTATAGCTACGGAACCGAAGAGGTGATTCGACGTGGAAAAAAGATTTTTGCACTGAAGAATATCGAATTGGTAAAGTTTGATCCTTTATTAGGGAGCATTCATTGCCGTGTTAAAGACGATGGTTATAGTACCTATTATAAAGTAACGATTGAAAATTTTAAGAGCCCTGCGACACTTTCATTAAGATGTGGCTGCCCGTATAATTTATCGGAAGTGTGTAGGCACAAAGCTGCTGCATTATTTTTTGTACAAGATTTATTAGATAAAAACTTGTTGGATTACAAACAAGCATCTTATGTTACTACCCATACACAACTACGTACTAAAACTTTGGATTTAAAGATGATTCGTATGCTTTGTTCAAAAACAACTTTTGAAAAAGCAGAGACCACTTTAAAGTCCAATCGACCACATATTATTGAAAGTGCCAATGAGAAAGTAGTTGCAGAAGTGGAGGATCATGGTAAGACCTATCATATTATTGTTCAAAAAAACGAAGAACGTTTTTTTGATACTTCATGTGATTGTTTAAGCGAAACTGAGTATCCTCTTTGCATACATAAAACTGTATTACTGCTACAATTATTTCAATTAAAAGGCGCAGATTATTTTGATACGATTCGAAATTGGGACAGAGAGAAAAATAAATTACTTGCATTATACGGTTACTCCTTGGATGATTATATCGAAGATAAATTCGAGTTTACTTATCACGAGGGGAAGCCTTATTTAAAAGTACTAGACGAGCGCATTCAAAAAGTAAATGCAGGTCCAATTGCGACTTTAAGAAAGTTGCCAAAGTCCAACGATTGGGATATGGAGCAGCCCGATGGTGAAATTAAAATAGCTAAGACAATAGAGCGTTATGGATTGGTGATTCAGCAAACTACTACAGAGTATCCTTATTTATCCTTGAGTGTCGTAAAAGGGGAAGTGAATGAAGAAGGTACCGCCTTTGTTGGAAAAGTGGAGAAATTAGATTTACCTAAATATATAACTCCAGAAGATATTAAAGAAGAAGATAAGAATTTAATTCAAGTGGTTAGAAAGTTACAGTCAGCCGAACTTACTAAATACTTAAATAAAAATTCACCTTTTATGGGAATCTGGGATACCATCTTACATTCTGATGAAGCTAATTTGCCCGAGGAAACAAAGGAACTGATTCAGGAATATATGCATCCTAAAATGGAAAAATTATGGAGAGATATTTCAGAACATCCTTTTAATTTTCATTTGCCAAATAATAAACCGTTCACTACAGCAAACTTACAAAAAGCTGAATTGGTTTTTAATCCAATACAGCCTAGTTTCAAAGTAGAGAAGGAAGCAGATAAGTATATCATATACGCACAGGTGAATTTGCCAGAAGGTAGAATTTCATTGGAAGCGAATCACGCTAAGTCGCATTATGTATTTCAGTACCATCATCAGTTCTTCACTTGGAAAAATAGAGCCGATTTAATGTGGGTTGAAAAATTCATGCCAAGTGGTTTTAACGAAATTGATTTAGAACATTGGCCTGATTATTTACAAAGTACATTATTGCCTTTGTCAAAAGCGTATGCGGTTGAATTGGGTAATGTAAAGCAAGAAAAATTAAAAGGAGTAAAGCCACAGCTTCAAATTTTATTAAAAGAAGATCGAGATTACTTATTATTTGAACCCATCTATAGCTATAAGGACATAGTTGTATCCAAGGAGGACGGGCCTTCGGTGATTCAGCAACAAGGCGATAAGATCGTTATTTTAGAAAGAGATTTAGCGGAGGAAAGAACTTTAATGAATGTCATTGAACAATTACATTCTGGATTCGTACGTCCTAATGAAGGCAATGTATTGGCATTAAAAGGAGCTGAGGTGTTAAAGAATAATTGGTTCTTCTTATTTATTGACACGCTAAAGGAAAAGCAAATTCCTTTATATGGTTCCGAGAACTTGAAGCAGTTTAAATTCAATACAGCTAAGCCTTCTACCAAATTATACATAAGTAGTAATACAGACTGGTTTGATGCCAAAGTAGAAATTTCATTTGGCGAACAAAAGGTATCGGTGCAAGATATTAAAAACATGTTAGCTAATAAGCAACAGTTTGTGCCATTAAAAGATGGTAGTTTAGGCGTATTGCCAGAAAAATGGTTAAATAAATATTCTTTACTCTTTAAAGTGGGCGAGGGTAAAACCGATAATTTAAAATTGAGTAAATACCATTTCTCTATTTTAGATGAACTTTATCAGGAAAGAGATGAGGAAGAATTGATATTCCAATTGGAAGGGAAGTATGAAAAAATTAGAGAAAAATATTCGATTGCCGATGTGGCACCACCGGAGCATTTATCACCTATTCTACGTCCTTATCAGGTAAGTGGATTCCAATGGTTGAATTATTTGCACGATGTACAATGGGGTGGGATCTTGGCCGATGACATGGGATTGGGTAAAACCATTCAAACCTTGTCATTCTTACAACATTTGAAAGAAAAAAATGGTTCATTACAAGCATTGGTAGTGTGTCCAACTACCTTGTTGTTTAACTGGCAGAATGAATTAAAAAAATTCACGCCTAGTTTGACTTTTCAAATTCATCATGGTGGAACAAGAAGCAAAAATCAATTGTTTAAAGAACCCATCGAAGTGATTATTACAACATATGGTACTTTAAGAAGTGATATTAAGATGTTCTCCGAAGTGAAGTTTGATTATGTGATTTTGGATGAAAGCCAAGCCATTAAAAACCCAACTAGTAAAGTAACTAAGGCAGCATGTTTGTTACAAGCCACTAATAAATTGTGCTTGAGTGGTACGCCTTTGCAAAACAATACTTTTGATATTTATGCGCAAATGAATTTCTTAAATCCTGGCATGTTAGGAACAGTAGAATATTTCAAGCATAATTTCTCAATGCCAATTGACAAATTTGACGAACAAGAACAAAAAGAACATTTAAGAAAATTTGTATTCCCATTCATTTTACGACGAACCAAAGAACAAGTTGCCAAAGATTTGCCTGAAAAACAAGAAATGGTATTGTACTGTGAAATGGGTGATGCGCAACGTAAAATATATGAGGCTTATCGCAATGATTATCGTGATAAGTTAATTGGAATGGTGGAAGAAAAAGGTATTCAAAAATCGCAGTTGTCAATTTTACAAGGTTTAATGAAATTGCGTCAAATATGTGATAGTCCTGCTATTATCAAAGATGAATCTTATCCAAATGAATCGGTAAAATTAACAGAGTTAACGCGTGAAATAGCTGAAAACATTGGCGATCACAAGGCGTTGGTATTTTCACAATTCTTAGGCATGTTGGCTTTGATAAAAGAACAATTAACAAAGTTGGGCATTGATTATGAATATTTCGACGGTGGTAGTTCGATACAAGAAAGAGAAAAAGCGATCGAGCGTTTTCAAAATGAATCTAAGTGTAGGGTATTTTTAATTTCCTTAAAGGCCGGTGGTGTGGGATTGAATTTAACTGCTGCCGATTATGTATACATAGTGGATCCATGGTGGAATCCTGCTGTTGAACAACAAGCCATTGATAGAACGCATCGTATTGGTCAAACCAAGAATATATTTGCGTATCGAATGATTTGTAATGACACCGTGGAGGATAAAATATTGAAACTGCAAGATCGTAAAAGATCCTTGGCAAAAGACTTAATCTCCGACGAAGAAGGATTCGTAAAGTCTTTAACCAAGGATGATATAGCTTACTTATTTAGTTAGGCAAACTTTATTTTTCTGTAGGAGGCCGCCTTTGAGTTGGTCTCCTATAATTTTTTTATTTTAATTCAGCTGCTGCTAAACCTGCTTTAGGATTTTTCAAGAATTCATTTTTACATTCCGTTGAGCAAAACCCAATCACATGATTGTCGTAATGTGCAGTGTCGCTAATACCTGCTGTTACCGGCATGCCACAGGTAGGATCTTTTTTATTGTCTACCGAACTCGCTGCATAGGTTTTTGCTGTAGTAGTGTCGGCTGACATGGCAGTTACTGTATCTTTTGTTTCAACTTTTTTTTCAGCTTGTTGGCTGCCGCATGCAGTTAAAAACAAACCAGCACTCAATAAGCTCAATCCGATTATTCTTTTCATAAGGTTCATATTTGTTGTATTTAATCAAAAATACGAAGGCTTGGGGGCAAAATAAAACTAACGACTATTAACTTATAGGGTAATTATGCCCTTTTGCAAGTCCATGGCTCAAATTAGAGGGGGCATTGGGCTTATTTTGTTTAATTATTTAATACTTTTACAACCTAATTCCTCTATCAGGAAATGACTATGAAACAGGACCAATTACATATCTTATTGACGAGTGCAAATTTTGCACCGGTCCCTGTATTGAATAGCCCTATCAGGCTGCCGCTTGCGGTTCAATTTTCACCCCGACGTGGATTCTGATAGGACGAGCAGTTGGCAATTGCCCCTATCAGTGGAAAAAAAACCGAAATTTTCAATAAAGCCAATAGTGTCATTTTTTTAAATTTTTCGATCATTGGAACAGAATATCATTGTACGTGTAGCCCATAGTGGCGATGTATCTTACGCAAAAGCCATCACTGATGAGATGGAATCCTCTGCAAAAGCGCGTGGTACTGGAATTGCAAAGCGCAGTCCTGAATATGTTGCTAAAAAAATTGAAGAGGGTAAAGCGGTTATTGCGCATACTATCGACGGAACCTGGGTTGGCTTTTGTTATATTGAAGCTTGGCAACATGGCCAGTTTGTAGCCAATAGTGGATTGATTGTTTCTCCGGCTTTCAGAAAAAGCGGAATTGCTAAAAAAATCAAGCAAACCATTTTTCAATTATCTAGAGAAAAATATCCAAATGCAAAATTATTTGGCTTAACAACAGGCCTAGCAGTAATGAAAATCAATAGTGAACTAGGCTATGAGCCAGTGACCTATAGTGAACTAACGGATGATGAAGAATTTTGGGCGGGTTGTAAAAGTTGTGTGAACTATGAAATTTTGATGAGTAAGGATCGTAAAAACTGTATGTGTACAGCCATGTTATATGAACCAAAGAGTACACATACTCCCGAAGAAACGGCATCTGAATTTAAAAGTAATTCAAAATTATATGAGCGTTTTATGAAAATAAAACAAAGCAAATTATTAAACTGGTTTAGAAAAAAATAAATAGTATGGAGAAAGTTGTATTGGGTTTTAGCGGTGGATTGGATACCACATTTTGTGTAAAATACTTAACCGAGGATAAGGGATTAGAAGTACATAGTGTAATTGTAAACACTGGAGGATTTACCGAGGAGGAATTAAAAAAAGTAGAAGCACATGCCTATGCATTAGGCGTGAAAACGCACACAACAGTAAATGCAGTAAAAGGATATTACGATAGCATTATTAAATACTTGGTATACGGAAATGTATTAAAAAATAATACCTATCCTTTAAGTGTAAGTGCTGAGCGATTAAGCCAGGCATTACATATTGCGGAGCATGTAAAAAAAGTAGGCGCAAAATTAGTAGCACACGGAAGTACAGGCGCAGGTAATGACCAGGTACGTTTTGATATGATTTTTCAAATCATGATTCCTGGAATTGAAATTTTAACACCTATACGTGATTTACAATTAAGTAGAGAAGCTGAAATTGAATACTTGAAAGGCAAGGGTGTGGACATGAATTTTGAGAAAGCAGCTTATTCTATTAATAAGGGTTTGTGGGGTACAAGTGTTGGGGGTAAAGAAACATTGAACTCAAAAGGAATGTTACCAGAAGCTGCATGGCCAACACAAATGACCAAGGAAGGAGCAACAGAGGAAATGGTAATTCGTTTTGAAAAAGGAGAAATTAAAAAAGTAAACGGTCAATCTTTCGCGCATCCAACCGAAGCAATTCAATATATACAATCTATTGCAGGTGCTTATGGTATAGGAAGAGATATACATGTAGGAGATACAATTATTGGTATTAAAGGTCGTGTTGGATTTGAAGCGGCTGCACCGATGGTAATTTTAAAAGCACATCACGCTTTAGAAAAACATGTTTTAACAAAATGGCAATTATCATGGAAGGATCAGTTGGCATCGTTTTATGGTAACTGGTTGCATGAAGGACAAATATTAGATCCTGTAATGCGTGATATTGAAGCCTATTTAACCAATTCTCAAGAACAAGTAACAGGCGATGTGTTTATTCAATTAAATCCATATCGTTTTCAAATTATTGGTATAGAATCGGAGAACGATTTAATGAGTGCGAAGTTTGGTAAGTATGGCGAAATGAATACAGGTTTTACGGGGGCCGATGTTAGAGGATTTACCAAAATATTTGGTAACCAGACTAGTATCTTCCACAATGTGAAGGAATCAAACAAAAAATAAACTACCTCTTTTTAAGTGGTAGCTAATTATAAAAAGAACTAAGATGCAAAAAGTAAATATTGGAATTGTTGGGGGAGCGGGTTATACAGGTGGTGAATTGCTACGTGTATTGTTGCGCCATCCTAATGCGCATATTTCTTTTGTGCATAGTACGAGTAATGCGGGCGAATTAGTTAGTAAAGTGCATGCTGATTTAGTGGGAGATACGGATTTAAAATTTGCAAGTGAATTAGATCAAAATATCGATGTGTTGTTTTTATGTGTGGGCCATGGAGATGCGAAAAAGTTTTTAGCGGCCAATGAAATCAAAGCCAGCATAAAAATTATTGACCTTTCGCAAGACTTTAGACTTGCAAGTACTTCCCATATCGGAGATAGAGCCTTTGTATATGGGTTACCAGAACTACAAAGAGATGCCATTAAAAATGCAGGCAATATCGCGAATCCAGGTTGTTTTGCAACCGCCATTCAATTGGGCTTATTGCCATTGGCGGCCAAAGGATTGCTAAACGATGTGTACACAACTGGTATTACAGGTTCTACAGGTGCAGGACAAGGATTAGCAGCGACGAGTCATTTTAGCTGGAGAGCAAACAATATTCAGGCTTACAAAACATTACAGCATCAACACTTACATGAAATAAGCCAGAGCTTAGCTCAATTGCAAGGCAATCAAAATGCCGAGGTCAATTTTGTACCATGGAGAGGTGATTTTACAAGGGGTATTTTTGTTACTTCGGTTGTAACTTGTGACTTGAGCACGGAAGCAGTATATGAGTTATACAATGCTTATTATGAAGCACATCCATTTACACATGTTTCCAAAAACAATATCGATTTAAAACAAGTTGTTAATACCAATAAGTGTTTAATTCATATCGAAAAGCAAGGCAATAAATTAGCTATTCATTCAGCCATTGATAATTTATTAAAGGGAGCAGTTGGACAAGCGGTTCAAAATATGAATTTAATTTTCGAATTAGAAGAAACAACAGGGTTACATTTAAAGGCAAATTATTTTTAACCATATTAATTAGTAAAAGAAAAGCTAATAAGCGATTTTTTAAATAAAAAATTTAACATCATGTCATTATTCAAAGTATATCCTCTAAATCCAATCGCAATCACCAAAGCTGCTGGCAGCCGCGTGTGGGACGATAAGGGGCAGGAGTATTTAGATATGTATGGTGGACATGCTGTTATTAGCATTGGACATACACACCCGCATTGGGTAAAGCGTATCGAGGATCAATTACATGCCATTGCTTTTTATTCTAATTCAGTGGTGA
>CANGMV010000004.1 GCA_947454745.1 Bacteroidota bacterium
ATGTTAAAAATCCAAGAAGAACGTGTTACCATGAGCATTTATGACTTTGCTTTAAAAGGTAAACATAATGCCTATAATACAATGGCAGCAAGCATTGCAGCTACTACTTTAGGTATTCGAAAGGAAAAAATTCGCGAAGCGGTAAGCAATTTCCATAGCTTGGAACACAGAATGGAATTTGTAGCTACTGTCCGCGGTGTTGATTTTATCAATGACAGTAAGGCAACGAATGTGAACAGCACTTGGTATGCTTTAGAGAGTATGCAAAAGAAAACCGTTCTTGTTATTGGCGGTGTCGACAAAGGAAATGATTACTCATTAATTGCAGAACTAGTAAAAGAAAAAGTGAAAGCAATTGTATGCATGGGTACTGACAATAAGAAAATAATAGAATTTTTTAAAGATATCGTTCCTGTAATTGTGGAAGCGGACAGTGCTAAAAAAGCAGTTACAGAGTCATTTAAGATTGCTGAAAAAGGGGATGTAGTCTTATTAAGTCCTGCATGTGCGAGTTTTGATTTATTTAAAAATTATGAGGACAGGGGTCGTCAATTTAAAGAGTCTGTAAAAGAATTATAATCATGTTTAATCAAAATACGGACAAATTATTTTCGCAGATGCCAACGATAAGTGGCGTTAAGGAGCATTTGGATCAAAGAACCAGAGGTGATAAATACATATGGGGGTTGGTACTTGTATTGTCGCTTGTTTCTATATTGGTAGTATATAGTGCAACAGGTTCCTTGGCTTACAAATCGCTTAGCGGAAATACGAGTAAGTTTTTGTTTAAACAAATGGGTTTTACAATGGTTGGCCTGGTACTTATTTTTGCATTACACCGAGTGAACTATACTATGTTCTCCCGTATTGCATCTATTTTATATGCTTTATCTATTCCTTTATTAATTTATACTTTATTTTTTGGAGCCAAAATTAATGATGGAAGTAGGTGGATCAAATTGCCAATCATTCACTTGACATTCCAAACAAGTGATTTGGCAAAGTTGGCTTTGTTTATGTTTATCTCAAGAACATTGAGTAAAAAGCAAGAAGTAATTAAGGATTTCAAAAAAGGATTTTTACCCGTTATTATTCCAGTATTAATTACCTGCGTATTAATCATGCCCGCGAATTTGTCGAATGCACTTTTAACGGGTGCGACTTCGTTATTATTAATGTTTATTGGGCGTGTCAGTTTAAAACATATTGGTTTAACTATTTTGCTGGCAATGGTTCCAGTGTTGATTTTAATCAGCGTAGCAATGGCTACACATAAAGCGGGCAAAGTATCGAGTAATGAGGAGGATAAACCCGTTGTAGCTGAGAAAGCAAAAATATTTGTTCGTTTTAATACATGGGTAAGTCGTATTCAAGACTTTATGTATCCCAATGAAAAGGAAGTACCTTATCAAGTGCAACAGGCTAAAATTGCTATTGCGAATGGAGGTATTTTGTTTGGCCTTGGCCCGGGTAACAGTCGTCAAAGAAACTTTTTACCACAAGCGTATAATGACTTTATCTATTCCATTATTATTGAAGAATATGGATTAATAGGAGGTGCTTTTATCATGTTTGTATATTTAGTATTCTTATTTCGATGCATAAGAATATTCCGAAGATGTCCTTATGCTTTTGGCGCCTTCTTGGCATTAGGATTAAGCTTTACGCTCATTATACAAGCCATTGCAAATATGGCCGTGAATGTAAATTTAGTACCTGTAACAGGGGTGACATTGCCTTTGGTGAGCATGGGTGGTAGCTCGTTTATTTTTACTTGTTGTTCCATTGGATTGATATTGAGTGTGGCAAGAAACGTTGAGCAGTTAGAAGGTAAAGCACCTGAAGAAACTGAAATTGAAATTCCTGAAGAAACTGAAACAGATCAAAATCCAATCCCAAGTAATGCCTAAACAATTACGAATCATAATAGCAGGTGGCGGCACTGGAGGGCATATCTTTCCAGCGATTGCTGTTGCCCAGGCGATACAAAAAATACAGCCAAGTGCTGCTATTTTATTTGTTGGGGCGAGTGGTAAAATGGAAATGGAAAAAGTGCCACAAGCAGGGTATAAAATAATAGGTTTAACCATTGCAGGATTGAATCGATCCAATATGTTTAAGAATTGGAATTTGCCTTTTAAATTAATAAAAAGTTTTTTTCAAGTTCGACAAATATTTAACCAGTTTAAACCCAATGCTGTATTTGGTGTAGGAGGGTATTCAAGTTTTCCAGTTTTGAAATTTGCACAAGCAAAGCATATTCCCACATTTATACATGAGTCAAATGCATTTGCAGGAAAGTCTAATCAATGGTTAGGAGCCAATGCAACTAAAATATTTACAGGCACCAAAGGAATGGAGGCGTTTTTCCCGGCAGAAAAAATTCAAGTGACAGGTAATCCAGTTCGACAAAATATAATTGAAGCGGCTTATAGTAAAGAAGCAGCTTTATTAAAATTTGGTTTAATGCCGAATCGTAAAACGGTATTAATCATAGGAGGAAGTTTAGGAGCTGCTTCTATAAATAAAGCAATTCAAGATCATTTGGAAACCTTTGCAAATGATGCTATTCAGTTAATTTGGCAAACGGGTAAGCCGAATGCGTTGGCTTATGCAAAATCGGCTGAGTCTTTTTCCAATGTTTTCGTGGATTCGTTTATCGATGATATGAGTGCTGCATATACTGCTGCAGATATAGTGGTGAGCCGATCGGGTGCGATGGCGGTTGCGGAAATTTGCATAACGGGTAAGCCTGCTGTTTTTGTGCCTTATCCATTTGCTGCAGAGGATCATCAAACATTTAATGCCATGCAATTGGTAAAAGAAAATGCAGCATTAATGGTAGCGGATAAAGAGGTAAGTGTAAAGTTATTGCCTACCATTTTGCAAATGGTAAAGGATGATTCAATGACCATTCAAATGCAAAATAAAATAAAATCTTTTGCATGGCTCGATGCAGACAACGTAATTGCGGAGTCGATTCTACATTCAGTTGAAAATTCAAATTCCTTATAAAATAGTTTTACATGAATCCGTTAACCAATATCAAAAACATTTACTTTATAGGCATCGGCGGGATTGGTATGAGTGCACTAGCTAGGTATTTTAATACCCAGGGTGTTATAGTTTCGGGTTATGATAAAACACCAACTGCTTTAACCGACGATTTAGTAAAAGAAGGGATTAAAATTCATTTCGAAGACGATATCAATCAAATAGATAAAGCAGCAACAGTAGTGGTATATACGCCCGCTATTCCTGCTTCACATAGCGAGTTGAACTATTGCAAGGACAATGGGTACAATGTAGTAAAGCGAAGCGATGTATTAAATTGGATTACCGAAAATGCATTTACCATTGCGATAGCAGGTACCCATGGAAAAACAACGACTACTTCCATGACTGCACATATTTTACGTCATTCCGGTTATGGTTGTAATGCATTTCTAGGAGGCATTGCTTCTAATTATGGCACCAATTTTTGGAGTCATGAAAAAAATGTAGTGGTAGTGGAGGCAGATGAATATGATAGAAGTTTTTTAAAGTTAGCACCTAATATTGCTGTAGTTACTGCCGTAGACCCCGACCACTTAGATATTTACGGTACTCCAGAGGAAGTATTAAAAGCATTTGGACAGTTTACGGATAAGATTAAAAATGGTGGAACGCTGATCCAAAAAATGGGAACCGAATTTTCAATTGATGCGACTAATAAAAAGGTGTTCACATATGGTTATGATAAAGACAATGCTTCTTATCACACAGCAAATTTAAAAGTGGTAGATGGTTCTTATTTATTTGATGTAGTGCATCCTGCTGGCATGATGAAGGATGTGGTATTGAATATGGGTGGATTACACAATGTAGAGAATGCAACTGCAGCAATAGCGATTGCACTTACATTGGGTATTGAAGAGCAAAAAATAAAAGAGGCAGTTGCTGCTTTTAAAGGAGTGAAACGCCGTTTTGAATACAAAGTAAAAACAGCGAACCAAGTTTTGATCGATGATTATGCGCATCATCCGGAGGAATTAAATGCTTTAATTAGTGGAGTCAGAAGTTTGTATCCTAATGAAAAAATGGTACTTATTTTCCAGCCACATTTATATAGTAGAACACAGGATCAAGCAGCTGGATTTATGGAAGTAATGGATAAAGCCGATGAAGTTATTTTATTGCCTATTTATCCTGCAAGAGAATTGCCAATCGAAGGCGTAACAAGTGATATGTTGTTGGCAGGAATGAAATTAGCGAAAAAGCAAGTTATGAGTAAAGAAGCCTTGTTGCAATGGGCTGCTCATAACAAGGACAAGGTGGTGGTAATGGCAGGTGCAGGAGATATTGATGTTTGCATTAATCAAGTTCAAGAAATATTTACCCAATTATAATGAAGCGCTGGAAATACATATTAGAAAGGGTTTTGTGGTCTATTGCTGCTATAGGACTGGTAGTGCTTTTTGTATTTGCTTGGCAGGCAAAATCGGTAAAGAAATGTACAGGCATTCAAATTGAATTAGCAGGTACTGCATCGGGGTACTTGTTTATGGATGAGAAGGAAATTATGCGACTTATTAATGAACAAGGTGTGCATGTGGGAACACCGGTTGGCAGTATTAATTTAAATAAAATTGAGCAATCCTTGGCACAAACCCAATGGATTGCAAAAACAGATATTTACTTAGACAATCAACAACAATTGCAAGTAAAAATTGAACAAAGAATTCCTATAGCAAGAGTTTTTACCGCATCGGGCAATTCGTTTTATATTGATAATGTGGCACAAAAGTTACCACTAAGAAATTTATCTGTGATGCGCTTGCCGGTATTCACAGGCTTCCCGTCGGATCAAGAAAAATTAGCAAAACCAGATAGTTTGCTACTACAAGACATACTTCATTTTGCAAAAATCATACAACAGGATAGTTTTTATATGGCCCAAATAGCGCAGGTAAATATTGCGGCGAACGGTGACTTTGAAATGATACCAACTTTGGGGGATCATCTTGTATTGATTGGTTCCATGGAAAATATCGAAGACAAATTGAATCGTTTGTATACATTTTACAAAAAGGTTTGGATTCCATCAGGTATTAATGCTTTTCAGGTGTTGGATGTTCGATTTGATCATCAAATAGTAGCCCTTAAAAAAGGGATGCAGCCTATTCAATATGCTCCTGGAGCTTTGCCTTTTATTCAACTAGGAAATATTGCAGATTCTACATTAAAAGCAGATACAGTTAAAGTAGGAAAACCTGTCCCAGTGGCAGCCGTAAAAACCGATAGTGTTGTTAAACCAGTAGCGGTTCCACCTGTAGTTGTAAAAACAAAGCCAGCTGCAAAAATTGTGAAGCCAGTAGCTAAAAAAACAAGCCCAAAGCCAAACAATAAAGCGAACAATAAATCGTTAAATAAAATGAAGAAGACTGCGAAGGCAATTTTGCCTAAAAAGCCTGCTTCCAACAACAACTAAACAACGGATCAACGAAATAACAACTAATCAACTTAAAAACTATAAGAAATGAGTCAGCACGATTCTCCTATCATTGTAGGCTTAGACATTGGAACTACTAAAATTGCAGCCATTGCAGGTCGCAAAAACGAATTTGGTAAACTAGAAATCTTAGGATTTGGACGCGCCAATAGCAATGGAGTACAACATGGCCAAGTGTTGAATATTGACCAAACTATTAAAGCGATTCAGCAAGCATTGGAAAATTGCCAAAAAAGCAATCCTGATTTAGAAATCAACGAAGTATATGTAGGTATTGCAGGTCACCATATTAAGAGTTTACAAACTCGTGGTGATATGGTAAGACAGGATGCTGAAAACGAAATTCAAGCTTGGGAAATTGAACAATTAATCAATAACCAACGTAAAACCTTTATTCCAGCTGGAGATCAAATTATTGATGTGATCCCTCAGGAGTTTTATGTGGACAATAACCCAAATGTAAAAGAGCCAGTGGGTGTGAACGGTGTAAAAGTGGGTGCAAATTTCTTGATTTTAACAGGAGATAGAAATGCAATCCGCAACATTAACCGTTCGGTTGAAAGAAGTGGTTTAACAACAAAGGATTTGGTTTTACAACCTTTGGCATCGGCTAGTGCGGTAATGAGCGATGTAGATTTGGAAGCAGGTGTTGCTATTTTGGATATTGGTGGTGGTACAAGTGACCTTGCTGTATTTTATGATGGCATTTTAAAACATACTGCTGTGATTCCTTTTGGTGGTGAAAATATTACACATGATATCCGTTTAGGATTGGGTGTGTTAAAGAGCCAGGCCGAAGCGATGAAAGTACAGTTTGGTAGTGCTTTAGCCGACGAAGCAAAAGCAAATGCCTATGTGACTATTCCTGGTTTAAAGGGAATGCCTGCAAAAGAAATAAGTGTAAAGAGTTTGGCTGGAATTATCCAGGCAAGAATGAGTGAAATCTTAGATTTTGTAACATATCATTTAAAGCAGGTAGGTTTAGATAGCCGTATGTTAAATGGTGGTATCATTTTAACAGGTGGAGGCTCACAATTAAAGCACTTAATTCAGTTAACAGAATATACAACAGGCTTAAATGCTAGAGTGGGCTTGCCTAATGAGCATTTAGCGCCCAATCATATCGACGAATTAAAGAAACCAATGTATTCAACATGTATTGGTTTGATATTAAAAGGCTATAACGATTACGAGCAAAATTATAAGGTATTTACAGAAACCTATAAGAAGGTGGAAGTGCCAAGAGCATTGACCGTGGAAGCGCCTATAAAGCAAGCTGCACCTCAACAATCTGGCTTTAAGGCAGAACCTGCTCCGACTACTTTAACAGCTGAACAAATCGAAAAAAGAAAGAGCAAATTCTGGGATCGTTTCAAAACTAATTTAATAGAAATTTTTAGTGAAGAAGACGATAAATTATTGCCATAAAATTACCCACATTATGGTTATAAAATTTCTACCTAAAATTTTATAAATAGAGTAATTTCGACGATACTAACAACTAACTGTACTAACCCATTTAAAAAACAAAAGAATGATTCAATTTGACTTACCCAAGCAAAAATCATCCATCATCAAAGTCCTAGGCGTTGGTGGTGGCGGTAGTAATGCCGTGAATTTCATGTTTCATCAAGATATTGAAGGTGTAGATTTTATCATATGTAATACCGATTCTAAAGCCATTGAACAAAGTCCTGTTCCTAATAAAATTCAATTAGGGCCCCATTTGACGCAAGGATTGGGTGCGGGTGCTGATCCTTCGGTTGGGAAATTAGCAACTGAAGAATCTTTAGAAGAAATCAAAAAAATATTAGAGGTGAACACCAAAATGGCTTTTATCACAGTCGGAATGGGCGGTGGTACTGGTACAGGTGGTGCACCTATTATTGCAAAAATTTGCAAGGATTTAGGCATTTTAACAGTGGGTATTGTTACCACTCCATTTGGCTTTGAAGGACCACGTCGTCAAAAACAAGCCGAAGAAGGTATCAATCAATTAAAGCCATTGGTAGACACTTTATTGGTGATTTCAAACGACAAATTGCGTGTGCAATATGGTAATTTGAAAATGAAGGAAGCATTCACTAAAGCAGATAATGTATTGGCAACTGCTGCAAAGTGTATCACGGATGTAATTAATAGTCGTGGTCATATTATTGTAGACTTTGCTGACGTTTGTACTGTAATGAAGAATGGCGGTGTCGCAATTTTAGGTAAAGCTGAAGTGGAAGGAGATAATAGAGCACAAAGAGCGATTGAAGAAGCCTTAAATTCACCATTGTTAAATGACAATGATATTAAGGGAGCAAAATGGATTTTATTAAATATCAATAGTGCCGAAGGTGATTTTGAATGTAGCATGGACGAATTGGAAACAATCAGCACTATTTTACGTGAGCGCACTGGTGAGCATAGTGATGTTATTATGGGTAGTGGTTATGATGATACCTTGGGTGAGAAAATTGGTATCACATTAATTGCAACTGGCTTTGAAGGAAAAGATCCATTCAAAAAAGAAGAACCAAAACAGGAAGAAGCACCCATCGAAGAAAAAGTAGTAATGACATTAACTACCGAAGCACCAGCTACAAAAGCATCGGAAGATAATTCACCTTCTTTTAATTTTGGAGGGCATACAGCAATGGAAAATGAAACTCAATTTGTTTTAGATACAGCGGTTGAACTTCCAGTTGCAGAAGAGAACGTGGCAGTGATTGATGAAAGTAAAAATGAAGATGCTGCAGAATATGCTAGCTTAACAATTGAGGCTGCTGAAACATTAGAAGCTTTGAATTTGACTCCTACATTAATAGTTGAGGAGCCAATAATTGTTTCCAATGTATTCGTGGAAGCTCCCGTAGCTGAAGAGACTTTGGCTGATTATACTTTTGAGGAAACACCAGCTGAAAGTGCAGATGTATTTGAATTAAATATGGAGGCTGAACCAACAGTAGATTTTGCATCTGCATTTGTGTTAAGCAAGCCAACTAATATTTATGCCGAAGCGAACGAAGAGAACGCGCCAGCGTTCGATGAAAGCGAAAATGTAAATGCGTTCGATGAAAGCGAAAATTTAAATGCGTTCAAAGAAATAGTGAATGAAGTTGCTCCAGTAGTGGAAGCACCTGTTGTAGAAGCAGAATTGCCCGCTGAAAATTTCCAAACATCATTTAGAGTTGCTATCGAAGAAGAGCCAACAATGCAGTTGGTAATGCGTGAGGAAGAGCATGTGCATACAAATGATAATGGAAGAAAAACAAACACGCAAAATTTTGATATGCCTTTAGATGATTCTGAAGAGCAAAGAAGAAAGGTGCGTGAGCGTATTCAAAAATTAAGAAATTTATCTTTCAATATTGGTAATGGCAACGACCCAAGCGCAGAGTTTGATGAAGTGCCTGCTTATGTTAGAAGAAACATGGATTTGTTTGGTAATACTTTAGCTTCAGTTGAAAACTATTATAGCAAGTACACTGTCGAACAGGATGAAAATAACCAAACGCAAATCTCAACCATCAATACATTCTTAGATGGCAAGAAGCCTGATTAAACTTGTTTTTATAGTACAGTTGATTTAGTTGTAACCCTCACCCGAAACGGTGAGGGTTTTTGTTTAGTATAATTCTACAAAGCTTATTATAACCTATCTTTGCCATATGCAAACAGTACTCATTACAGGCGGGACGGGCATGGTAGGACAGTCACTCACCAATTATTTAATTGAGAGAGGATATGAAGTTATTGTACTAACAAGATCAGAGAAGCGGTCGAGTCGCTTGCATTTGAGTTATGCTGTTTGGAATATTGAAAAACAATATATTGATCCTATAGCCTTAAAAAAGGCCGATATTATTGTTCATTTAGCAGGTGAAAGCGTAGCTACCAAAAGATGGACCAAGCAAAGGAAGGAAGCCATTTTACAGAGTAGAGTGCAATCAGGGGCATTGCTGGTAAAAGCATTAAAAGAAAATGAGCATAAAGTAAAAACAGTTATTTCAGCTTCGGCCATTGGTTGGTATGGTCCCGACAATGAACAAAGTCTAAAAGAAGGTTTTACAGAAATTGACCCAGTTGATGCTTCATTTTTAGGGGACACCTGTAAACAGTGGGAGGAAAGTGTATATCCAATCAAAGCGCTTGGTATAAGAATGGTCACGCTTAGAATCGGCATTGTATTAAATAAGAGAGGCGGAGCCTTACTTGAATTTATAAAACCCGCTAGGCTTGGAGTAGCAGCTATTTTAGGTAACGGAAAGCAAATAGTGAGTTGGATCCATCAACAAGACCTTAATGGTATTATTGAATTTGCGATTCAAAATCCTGCCATAAATGGTGTCTTTAATGCAGTTGCTCCTGAACCTATAGACAATCAATCACTTACGCTACAAATTGCAGCTAAATATCATTCTTGGTATTTTAAGGTGTATGTACCCGAATGGGCACTCAAGATATTATTAGGTGAAATGAGTATTGAAGTACTTAAAAGTGCCAAAGTTTCATCTCACAAATTACAAAAAGCGCAATTTTCATTTCAATTTCCCTCCATTTCTGCTGCCTTAGACAATTTGTTATAGGGTATTTTGTTCCTTTTCCCACATTAACATGTTATAACCGGTACACCAAATTGAATATGTAATATATTTCATATTCATTAATGTATTATATATCAATGTAATACAAGAGTTAACTAGGTAATGAAAATTTCTTACTAGAATTATTTCTTCACATTAAAATGTGATGTTACATTACGTTATAAAATAATAACTCGATTTAGTCATGTATAAGTAGTTGGTTATTAGAATTAGCTCTGCGGTACAATCAAAGTTCCGGAGTGCTCTGACAAGAAACCACTGCTTCCAAATGGGGAAATCGATAATTACTTACGTGATATAAAAAAATAACCTAGTATGATGAACAAAGGGACTAGCGCTAAAAAATTAGATATTCTTAACCTATTCTATAGTTTAGGTGCAGTAGTTATTTTGCTTGGTGTAATTGCAAAATTACTTGAATGGGAGGTACAAGACATATTTATGACTGTAGGTCTTACGATGGAAGCAATTGTATTTGGCGTTTCATCTATTAAGTATATTAACAAGGATCAAAGCATAGAAAAAACAGAATTTGTAGTTGATAATCAATTCCATCATGAAGAGATTGCAGTAGCACCGTTTGAAACGGAGAAAGTAAATGATCAACTCATACATAGCTATGTGTTACCTCAAACTTTTCAACAAGATGAAGTACTTCCATTTAATTCAAAATCCTTCCCCCAATCGGATAGTACACATCAAATTAATGTTCCTACCGAACAATTTGCCCCAGATTTATTATGGCAGTTGGACAAGTTGGGCATTATTTCGTTCCCAAAAGATATTTTTTACCAACCTGAATGGGTTAGTTTAAATGAACAAGAATACCAGATGGTTTCACAATTATTTCTAGACCTTTTTGGTAAAAAAGTAGTACCTCAAAAAAATATACCACTATTAAAGTCCTATGAGATACGCTTACCAGAGTCGGGAATTGGGGAACTTGTTATTGAGCAGCCAGTAGCGCTTACAAACGATGCTTTGAAAGTGTTATTAATGGCATTTAAGCCTTATAGATACAAGGGCTTCTTTGATCAATTTGTACTTTATAATGAGGGCGATGTAAATTATATAAGATCTGCTAATACAAATGAAATTCAAGTATATGTAGGAGAGCATGGGGCCTTAAACAACTATTGTAGACTATTCCATGCAAATGAATTGGTTGTTAGCCCTGCTTTAGATTTTTTAGCTCCATTTATTAAGATGAAGAATGAAATCTTACTTGATTATATCATTAAAAGATTTGACAAGCATAATTGGAAGGCTTATGAGTTAATGGTACAGATTCTATTTGATAAAAATGATCCAACTAAAATATTCTTTTTAGATAAATTAAAATCAGTGGAATATGTGAGTGATGATAAAGATTCCATTAAAATCGTTCAAAATGTAATTCAGTTATTGGCAAGTTTTACTAATAAAAATGTTGCTAAAGATATATTTGGTAAGCTATTAATTATTCCGCAGATAGGAATGAGAGATTTTAGGTTAGAAGAAAGATTGAATTTTTCTGGTTTAAAAGTGTCCGTTACCGAAGACAAATACTTTGAATTAAATGACCTTTTTAATAGCGTATATCTTAATAATACCGAAATTTTCAACCAGTTGCTAGAAAAGCTAATTGCTTTGAAGTTTATTAGTAATGATATTGTAGCTGATTTGTTTAATGCGAACCAAGAGGATACAGTTAAAGAAATTTTCAATAAGTACACCAATTATATTAACAAATACCAGGTAACCCCCAGTGCCCTGCAATTGGAATTTGCTTTACTAAGTAAACAAATTTTAAGTAAATAAGAACTCAATAAGTTTTATATGGCAGCAAATGGGAATGGAGCAGATTTAAAGAGAGCGCAAATAGTTACTTTACTGTATATCATATTTGTGTGCTTTTCAGTATTGAATATTAAAATTTCCATATTGGATTCAAACTCTTATTCTATTAAGTCATTCGAGATATTAGATAAAGAAAATCGGAAAAAAATTGACTTGAGTAATACCATTATTCAGAATAATTTAAGTCAGATAGACTCTACAGCAAAAGGACATCAATTCTTGTTAATTAGAACTAGGTTAAATACAAGTTATAATAAAGTAAACGGCATATTGGATTTAATTAATTCGGAGTTTAAGAAGAAAGGTAAAAACTTGGAAACTGAATTTAATAAACGAAATCTGATTGAAAAAATATTAAAAAGCGAACAAGGGCTCCCCGTAATTAAGAAAGATTTATTTGATCTGTCAAAATACATCAATGAATCTCCTTACAAAATACCTTCTTACTTAGAAGATTTTGTGCCTATTGCAGATAGCATTGTAAACTTTAAGGGGAAAAAGCAATTATGGGACTCCTATTTATTCTTGCATAAGCCAACAGCAATGAGTTATATGCAGTTGGTTAGAATAAAATTACTTATAACCCATACTCAGTTATTATATCAAGAGGCTGCATTGAAAGAGATTGGTTATTTACCCACTTTTTTCTCAAAGAAAAACCCCGAGTTGTATGAGGTTAAAAATAATGTTAAGTCAATAACGGAAGAAGCTAAAAAACCGATAGTGAATGCAACTACGGTTGAAGTAAAAAATACTAAAACCAGTGATATTGTTATAGATGATATATTTAATAAGATCTTAAAAACAATTCATACTGAAAATATATTTGCTGGGTTAAATACAGTTTTGTTCAGTGATTTTGATTTTGAAATGGGAAAAGACGTTGATGTTGAAATAACACCAAAGGTAAACGTTTCAAATACCAATAACAGTTTCGTAGCTAATTTCAACAGGGTAGGTGAGTATAATCTAAAATTCTACGATTTAAGGTCAGGAACAAGAAAACTTCTATTCGAAAAGAAACTAACAGCCAATAAATTACCAGATCCAATATTGAGAGTAAAAGGCGAAAACCTGGGTAATTTCAATATAAGCACGAAGGATCTTATTAGTTCAGAAAGATTAGAAGCCAGCTTATACATTAATAATTTAAACTACTTCCCAGGAAGAATCAATAGTTATAGAGTATTAAGGGTACATGGCGGCTTAGATGCTGAATCAGTGATAAATTATGGGGAGATTTTCCAATCTAATACACAAAGATTGATTGCTAGTATTGAAAAGAATGACTACATCATTTTTGACAATATAAATGTTTCATTAGTAGATGGAACTTCAAGAAAACCACCCCCAATAATGTATAAAATCATCAATTAAATATTTTAATAAATGAAGCAACTATATTTACTTTTATTGCTAATGACTTGTGCAAGTTCATTTGTTATTGCGCAGGATACTATTTCTGGTAATTATGAGGATTTAGTAATTGCCAAGGGAAGGCATATTATTAATACAATGGTCATTGTTAATAATAGCTTAAAGGTGGATAGTGGTGCCAAAGTGGAATTCATAGATAATGGTACTTTAATTTGCGGAGGTCTTGTTGAAATGATTGGTAATAAGTATGACATTGAATTTTATGGTAAGAAAAATGCGGAAGGGGTTGGATTAATCATTAACAATAGCAATGAAAGAAGTGTTTTAATTAATAATGTAGTTTTTAGAGGCCTACAAATGCCTTTGTATTTTGATTTTGGTTGGAAAAGAAACTTGGTCTCCATTACCCATAGTAAATTTGAAAAAAATGTGGGTAAAGTATCCTTATTGCAGGTTTTGAATACACCATTCGGCATAAATGATTCTTTATATGTTCAGTTTGAACTATCTGATAATATATTTTCAGATAACAAAGCGCCATTGTATTTTGAAGACTTAAAAAGTGATCAAATACATTTCGATATTAATCAGAATGTATTTATAAACAATATGATATATGGTTCAAAGACTTATAATATTTCGAACAATATGTTATACGGTCGACTTGATCAAATGTATAAAAAGTTTACACCTACAATTGAGAGAAATAGTTTCATAAATAACAATTTAATGGACATCTTAACCGATACGATCGTTCATTTGGCCAATATGGGTATTTATGGAACTGAAAAAATGATCATTTTTAAGAATAACTATTGGGGGGATAATAACAAGTATAAGGTATATGAAGGCATATATGATCAGGAGAAGAATTATGCATTGCCAAAAGTAATTCTAGAGCCATTTTTGAATCTCCCTTTAAATAATTTGCATGCACATGTTTATAAGATTTTCAATGCAAGGACGGGGAATGAAATTCAAGATACTATTTCACGTATCAATGCAATTACATCCTTTACATTTAGGAGCAATAGGCTGATTGATTATTCTAACATGACAATTAAATACGTAAATCTAAAAAACGACACTACATTAATAGAAACCGAAGCGCGTGTTAAATATAACTTAACCGTGATGGACAAAAATAATATTAAAGTAGATTTATTAGAACCAAACACCTTTAGTAAAATCGGTGGTTATTTTCTTTTTCAAAACATGATTGATCCTGAATTTATTCCAATTTCAGATATTAAAATAGGGTATAAAAAGTATTTAGTTAAATATTATTTACAAAAAGTAAAAATTGATTCTTTGAACAATTTGAAGGGAATGAATGATATTTCAATTAATAAAATTTCCACAACGCCCTTATTTAAAAAATATTTTGAAATTTCAATTAGTACAGGAGGCGCAATGTTTACAGGGAGTGTTAGTTCACCCTCCATTTTTGCAAATGAGGTAACCTTAAATAATAGCATTATTGGCAGTTATCATTTTAGTCGTTCATTAAGTACGTCTCTTATGTTCTCTTATTTTACACTGGGTAATATTGATTCAAGGTCTACTAACTTAGAAGAAGTAGCTAGAGGCTTTCATTTTACTACAAAGATGATGACGCTAACCCCAATTGTTCAATTTCGAATTTCTGAAAGCGA
>CANGMV010000005.1 GCA_947454745.1 Bacteroidota bacterium
ATTGTAGCAGCTATAGGCGAAGGGGCAGAGAGTAGTGGAGAGAGTGCATCAAAATCAATTATTGATATTCCCGAAGCACAAAAGCGTTTACTGAAAGCTTTAGTGGCAACTGGAAAGCCAGTGGCATTGGTTTTATTTAATGGTCGTCCTTTAACATTGAATTGGGAAGCCGCAAATGTGCCAGCAATATTAGATGTTTGGTTTGCAGGCTCTGAAGCAGGCGATGCCATTGCAGATGCATTATTAGGTAAAGTAAATCCTTCAGGAAAATTAAGCATGAGCTTCCCTCAAAGTGTTGGACAAATACCTTTGTATTATAATCATAAAAATACAGGACGTCCTTTAACGGGGAAATGGTTCTCTAAATTCCAGTCTAACTATATCGATGTAAGCAATGAGCCCTTGTATCCATTTGGTTATGGCTTAAGTTATACTAAATTTGAATATGGTGATATGCAATTGTCAAGTAAGCAATTAAAAGGCAACCAAAAATTAACGGTAACTGTAAATGTAAAAAATACAGGTGCCGTAACAGGTAAGGAAGTGGTTCAATTGTATATCCGAGATGTAGTAGGGAGTATTACCAGACCAGTGCAAGAATTAAAAGGTTTTCAAAAAATTGAATTAGCAGTGGGTGAAAGCAAAAATGTAAGTTTTGAAATTACGCCTGAATTATTAAAATTCTATAATAGTAATTTAAAGTATGATTGGGAAGCAGGTGATTTTGAAATTATGATTGGTGCTAATTCCAAAGAAGTAAAATCAGTAAAAATAAATTGGAGTAAGTAGCTTGCCAAATAATTAGCTTTGCTATTTATTTGAAAAATCTTAAGAGGCTATGTAAGGATTAAAATAAATTTATAAAATTTTAATCCTTACAAGCTTACCAGGAACCGAAAAATATCGGAGATATTTTCTAATTATTAGAGGTACGGTTCTGGGTAAATTAAAATGAAATATAATTTACCAGGAACCGTACAAGCCCTCTTTCAGTGCCTTTTGATATTTCTTATCATTAAAAGTGTACAGGAAGGGGGCTTTGTGTGCGCCGCCTTTTCTGGTTTCAGTTAATTTGTTTAAAATACCGAAGCCAATCATTTTACGTTGAAAATTACGGCGATCTAATTTTTGATCTAAGATGGTTTCGTATAATTTTTGCAATTCGGGCATGGTAAATTTCTTAGGCAAAAGGTTTCTTCCAATCGGCAAGTAGGCCAATTGTGTTCTAAGAGATTCCAATGCTTTTAATACAATGGCTTCGTGGTCCATCATTAAATTACTTAACTTATTAATGTCGATCCATTCAGCACCTTCGTTGGCATCTGCGGGGTCTAAATTCACCTCAGTAAAATCAATTAAGGCGTAAAATCCAATGGTAACAAATCTTTGTAAAAGCCAGTTGTCTTTAGGAATTTTAATGCCGTATTCTTGATATCTGTTTTGGTGAATACTTGCATCTGATCGGTTAGGATCACCAAAGGCATTAAATTGTTGTAAAAAGATATTGTCAACACCGGTTCGTTCCTGTAGTACGCGATACGCTGCGTTGTCAATTGTTTCGTCTTTGAATATAAAACCGCCAGGTAGCGCCCATTTATTGGATTGCTTTACTTTTAACAAAAGCACCTTTAATACATTTTCGTGGAAGCCAAAGATGGTGCAATCCACCGAAATACCGGCTTGGTAAATCTTGTCTCCTTTTTCTAAAATAGTTTTATAGCTAGCTGGTATGGCCCCCTTTTTTGACATAGTTATTAAAGAAGAAGACGCGAATGCGTCTGATGAATGTAAGATGAATATTTTTATTAAATTAAAGTTATAATTAATTTTATAAACTCCCCTAAAATTTTTATATTGTGTCATAACAACGCAATGATTGCTTTTATATAACACAAACCTGTCATTATGAATTCAAGAAGAAAGTTTCTACAACAAGCCGCAGCGCTAACAGTAGGAGGGGCTTTATTAAGTAAGTCAAGTTGGGCTGATAATTTTTTAGGAGCATCTAAATTACCTGCACCAGGTATTCAGTTGTTTACCCTCTTTAACGAAATGGATATGGACACCGTTGGTACTTTAAAAAAAGTAGCAGAAGCAGGGTATAAAAATATTGAATCAGCTTTCAGTAAACAAGGCGGTTTTTATGGAAAGAAGCCAAAAGAATTTAAAGCTTTATTACACGATATGGGAATGGAATGGAGATCACACCATGTGATGGGTACCCCTTTCAAAATGCCAGCGAATGCTAAAATTCCAAATGGCCCGGACGGCAAGCCTATTCAAATTCCGGTTATGAAAAACTTACAAGATAATAGTCAGGAATTAATTGATCAAGCTGCAGAAGCGGGTATCCCTTATATTGTTTGTGCAAGTATTAATATTGAGTCTGGAGATCATATTAAAAGTTCAGCGGAAACATTACACCGTGCAGGAGAGCAGGCTAAAAAAGCAGGTATTCAATTGGCTTACCATAATCATGCTACTGAATTTGACAGTACTGATGGCATTGTATCCTATGATTATTTCACTACTCAAATTCCTGCCGATTTATTAAAGTTGGAATTGGATTTGGGCTGGGTATTTAAAGCGGGTAGGAATCCTGTAGAGATCTTTAAAAACAACAAGGGACGTTTCCCATTATTACATGTGAAAGATATGACAGCAGCAGGGGAGATTGTTCCTTTTGGGGATGGAGTGTATAATTTTAAAGACACTTTTAAAAATGTTGATATCGCTGGCATGCAATACTTTTTCTTAGAACAGGATTTTCCTAAAAAGCCTTTTGAAAATATTGTCACTTCGGTAACCAATTTCAATAAGTTTAAGAAGGAATTATAATAAATAAAAAAGCCCTTAATATTTTTAAGGGCTTTTTTGTAAGTAACTAGTTGATTATTTGTTCGGTAATCTTACCAGTTGTTTTATGCTTTAAGATTAATTTCTTCGCGCCATAATGCGTCATTTCCTCTTTTACTAAATAATGTTCTGCGTCATATTCTACTAGATGACTTTCTTTGGTTAAACCTTCTTGGCCTCTCCAAATATCTAATTTAACAGGCTCCCATAATTTAGATTTTGCTGATTTATAAGCTGCATCTAAAATACAGTTCACAACATAGCCGTCGTAAAATGTTTCTTTTGGTGCTTCACCTTTTTCCATGGAATTAAACATATCCATAAACATGTGGTTGTAGCCCAATTCATTTAATTCATCACCCACTGGGAATAACCAACCTCTATCGCTTTCTGCTTTCTCCGCAATATAGTCTCCACCTTTTCCTGTGGTAAACATTTCAAAGCCGGTACGTAAAAAGCTATTGATCCAAATGGTGCCCTCGGTACCCATTACTTCGTCTCTTAAGTCCAAGCCACCTCTAAATGTCCAGCTTACTTCGAACTGACCAATCGCCCCATTTTCATATTTCACCAAACCAATAGCATGGTCTTCGGCATCAATAGGTTTTACTTGTGTATCAGCCCAGCACATTACTTCCACAGGCTTGATATCTTTTCCAATATAACTTCTTGAAATTTCAACGCAATGGCAACCTAAGTCTAAAATACAACCGCCGCCAGCTTGCTCAATATCCCAAAACCAATCGCTGTGTGGGCCAGGGTGTGTTTCACGTGACTTTGCCCATAAAATACGGCCTACGGCGCCTTCTTTAACGCTTTGGTTGGCTTTAATAAACTTAGGGGTGTACACTAAGTCTTCTAAGTAACCGTTAAAAATACCAGCCTCTTCTACTGCAATAAGCATTCTCTTTGCTTCTTCACCATTACGACCTAATGGCTTGGTAGTCATAACTGCTTTTTTATGTTTGCAGCAAAGCATTACCGCTATTTCATGAATATTATTAGGAAGTGAAATACAAACTACATCTACATCGGGGTGGGCAATAGCCGCTTCCATATCGGTAGTCCAATGAGCACAATTGTAATCAGCAGCAAACTTTACAGCCGATTCTTCACGACGTGCATAAATACTTACTACTTTATCTTTACTTCTATAACCTTGCAAGGCATCGGCATAAAAACGGCCAATGAATCCTGCTCCTAACATCGCTATACGCATTTTCTAAAAATTATAATTTGAATAAATAAAAAAGCCTACCCAAAAGGATAGGCTTTGAAAAAAATATAATTAAGCAGTTGCTTTTTCTTTCACATCAGTTGCTAGCGCACCTTTTTCTTTAAATCCTAAAATGAAAGCAATTAATACCGCGCCAGCAATTGCAGCAGGTGTCAACCAAATATTAGTCCACTCGTGACCAGTAGTTGTTTTATGTTGGTCTACCACAAAGCCACTGTACCAAGTACCAATGAACATACCCACACCATATGTTGCGAAAGTGAATAAACCTTGTGCCGCGTTTTTAATGGATTCACCTGCTTTTTTCTCCGTGTACATATAACCTGTTACAAAGAAAAAATCATAACAAACACCGTGTAATATGATACCAGCATACAACATCCAGCTTGCATTCATTGTGCCATAAGCAAAACAAACATAACGTAGTACCCATGCACTCATTCCTAAAATCAACATATTCTTAACGCCAATTTTATTGAACATAAATGGAATCGCTAAAATAAATAAGGCTTCAGACATTTGGCCCATCGTCATTTTACCAGCGGCATTTTCTAGTCCTACTTCATTTAAGAATGGATTCGCAAAGCCATAGTAAAAAGAAAGTGGGATACAAATTAAGATAGCTGCACCAAAGAATATTAAGTAAGATTTTTCTTTTAACAATACAAAAGCATCCTTACCTAAAATACTTCCAAAGCTAGCCTTGGTTCCAGTCCCTTTTGGAGGAGTGTTCGGTAAGATAAAGCTAATAACACCTAATGCAACTGAAACTGCAGCTGCCACTTGGAATGTACCAGCTGTTTTTTCAATGCCTAATTTAGCAATGATTAAACCTGCAACAATCCATCCTAAGGTTCCAAATACACGAATCCAAGGGAATTGCTTTCCTGGATCGGTCATTTGCGCAAATGCAACGCTATTACTTAAGGCAATAGTTGGCATATATAATAAAGAGTATACCAATATTACCCAATAAAAACTACCGTTGTCTACTTTAGTTGCATAAAATAATAAAGCGGCACCTACTAAGTGTAAAACGCCCATGATTTTTTGAGCAGCAAAGAATTTGTCGGCAATCATACCTACAAAGAAAGGGGAGATAATGGTTGCAATGGCACCAGCACTATAAGCAGCACCAATATCAACACCAGAAGATTTTAATACTTCGCCCATATAGGTTCCCATGGTTACGTACCAAGCACTCCAAATATAATATTGGAGGAACATCATTGCAGATAATAAAATACCCGTTTTTAATTTCATAGTGTGTGGTTTTTAGCGACAGCGGATCCGCCAGCGCAATCGTTTAATAAATCGTTAGTTTGGTTTTAAGCGGATTCAATATACTAAAAAATCAATTATGAAAGGGCCAAAGCCTGCAAAATATCCGCTAATATATCGTCCTTATGTTCAAGGCCTACCGAAATGCGAATTAACCCAGGGGTGATGCTCACGGCTTGTCTTTCGGCCTCGGATAGTTTAGCATGGGTAGTGCTAGCAGGGTGGGATGCAATACTTCGGGTGTCACCCAAATTGGCAGTCATCGAAAGCATTTTTAAACTATTTAAAAAAGTTCTGCCCGATTCAACACCACCTTTTAATTCAAAACAAACAATGCCACCACCATTTTTCATTTGCTTTTGTGCAATGGCATAATGAGGATGTGTTGTTAAGAAAGGGTATTTAACAAAATTGATTTTTGCATGGCCTTGTAATTTGTCGGCAATGTATAATGCGTTGCTGCAATGTCGATCCATTCTCACTTCCAAGGTTTCTAAACTCTTACTTAATACCCAAGCATTAAATGGAGAGAGAGATGGGCCTGTACTGCGACAGAACAAATAAATATCATGAATCAAATCCTTTCTACCTACTACAGCTCCACCTAAAACGCGGCCTTGTCCATCAATCCATTTGGTAGCAGAGTGTACCACTAGGTCAGCACCTAAATCAATAGGAGTTTGACCAATCGGTGTTGCGAAACAATTGTCAACGTTTAAAATAATATTGTGCTTTTTAGCAATGGCACTAACCATACTTATATCTACAACATCTAATCCTGGATTAGTAGGGGTCTCTAAATAAATCATTTTAGTTTGTGGTGTAATCGCTGCCTCCCATTCTGCAGCATTGGCACTTGCACCTACATAACTAAAGTCAATTCCATATTTTGGTAAGTATTTTGAAATCACGGTATGTGTACTTCCAAAAATGGAGTTGCAAGATAAAATATGATCGCCTTTTTTTAACAAAGCCATAAAGGAACCAAATACAGCACTCATCCCTGAAGCAGTAGCAAAGCCATCTTCAGCATTTTCTAATACGCATAAACGGTCTACAAATTCTTGTACCGATGGGTTAGAGAAGCGACTATAAATATTCGCGTCGTTTTCATCGGCAAATGCAGCACGCATATCTTCGGCATTATCAAAAGTGAAGCTACTTGTAAGGAACAAAGGAGAGGCGTGCTCATGTTGTGGCGTTTGAGGAACCCTTGTTCTAATTAATTTGGATTGATTATGCTTCATGCTACTATTATTAAAATTTGATCTTAGTTTATTAAATCCTTGCTTATATATTATTAAATTAACTCTACGGCCCATGTAATGTTCGCTCCTGCAGCTCTTAAAGTTGCGGCTACAGAACAATATTTATCCATAGAAAGTGCACAAGCTTTTTCAGCTCTTTCTTTTGACATGCTACCTTTTAATTTAAATACAATATGAATGGTCTCCCATAAAGCAGGCTCTTTACCCACTTGACGTTCTCCGTCAATCACCATTTCAAATTGCTCAATGGTTTCTTTTTGTTTCTTTAAAATCATCACAATATCTACCGCACTACAACCACCCAAAGCACTTAATAACGCTTGCATAGGGCGTACGCCATTGCCATGCCCACCTTGGTCCACAGGAATATCCATGGTCATGGTTTGGCCTGCTTCGTCGGTTGTTACAAACTGATAGTCTTGGTCGATTTGCTTTAAATGAATCCTTGCCATAGGTAAATGCTTGTTAGTATGTTGAAAGTAAAAAAATGGTACCTTTGACAAAGGTAATTCAAATAGATACTTACTTAGCAATAGAATTCGAAAAAATGGGTCCAACAATATATCAATATAATCAGCCTTTTACATTGGAGTGTGGGGTGAGTTTGCCAAAACTTAAAATTGCTTATCATACTTACGGGGAATTTACACCCAATAAGAAAGTGGTATGGGTTTGTCATGCTTTAACAGCGAATTCAGATGTAGCAGATTGGTGGAAAGGCTTAGTAGGGGAAGGCTATTTGATTAATCCATCGGATTACTTTATTGTGTGTGCAAACATATTGGGTTCTTGTTATGGTTCTACAGGACCATTAAGTGTGGAAGATTTGGGAACGGAGATTAGTTTGAATAATTTTCCTACCCTCACCATTCGTGATATGGTGCAAGCACATATTTTATTAAGACAACATTTGAAAATAGAAAGCATTGATTTATTAATGGGTGGAAGCATGGGTGGTTACCAAGCATTAGAGTGGGCCATTTTTGAACCAGCAGTAATAAAGAAAATGTTTTTAATTGCTACTTCTCCTTCCGAAAGTGCTTGGGGTGTAGCTGTACATACAGCACAACGTTTGGCAATAGAGGCGGATTGTACCTGGAAAGAAGCAACGCCGAATGCTGGTGCGAAAGGTTTAAAAGCAGCACGCGCCATTGGGATGTTAACGTATCGTAACTATGGTATTTTCCAAGAAAAACAAACCGACGATGATCCAGAAAAAATCGACAATTTTAAAGCCTCCTCGTATATTGAATACCAAGGAGATAAGTTGGTTAAGCGCTTTAATGCCTATAGCTATTGGTTATTAACAAAGTCCATGGATAGCCATCACTTAGCGCGCAAGCGTGGAGGTGATTTAATGACTACTTTGGCAACTATTAAAATCCCTACATTTATTATTGGTATTAATAGTGATATTCTTTGTCCATTGGATGAACAAAGATTTATGGAACATCATATGCCCAATGCGAAATTAATTGCGATTGATTCTATGTATGGACATGATGGATTTATTATTGAAGCACCTCAAATTACCAATCTGTTAAAGAGCTGGTTGGTTTCACAAAACGCATAAATTAAAATGCACACTATGGGATTTTTAAGACAAATAGGAGAGTACTTGTTTTTAGTAAAACGCGATCCAAAACAGGATCGAACAGGTATGATGAAAGCGATGCATGGTATGAATCGCATTTCATTAATCATCTTTTTAATTGGGATTATTGTAATTCTAGTGCGTAAGTTTTTGCACTAATTATTTAGTCTTATTCCGTTTTATTTTGTTTTACTTCGTCAATTCTTTTTGGATAATTTCCGCGGCCACTTCTGTGGCGCTTTGTCCTGTATATAGTTTTTCCTTTAGCAGTTTATAGTCTGAAGCTATCTGCGCTTTTTTGGTTTCATCATTTAATAAAAGCGTTAACTCCCGTACTAAATTATTTGTATTCAAATCTTCTTGAATCAATTCTTTTACAACTTCTTTATCCATAATTAAATTCACAAGGGCAATGAATTTAATTTTTACAAAACGTTTAGCTAGGGCTAGCGTAATCGGGTTGCCTTTATAGCAAACAATTTCCGGTACGCCTAATAATGCAGTTTCCAAAGTGGCAGTACCGCTAGTTACCAAAGCGGCCACACTATGATTTAATAATGCGTAGGTATTTCCTTTTACAATATGAATATTTTTATTGCTTGGCACCAATGATGCAAACCAATCATCATCCAATCCTGGTGCTTGTGCAATGGCAAAATGATAGTTAGGGAATGCATTGACCACCGACAACATTTCGGGTAATTTTTTTAATATCTCTTGCTTTCTACTTCCTGGTAGTAAAGCAATAATTTTTTCACCGGCTATGTTAGGAAGGGGATGCGGTAATCCATGTTGACTTTCTAAAACCTGCATTAAAGGATGGCCCACATAATCTACCTCCCAATTCCATCTATCTTTAAAATATTGTTTTTCAAAAGGAAGGATACACAATAATCTGTCAATGCTTTCACGCATCGCAGGTACCCTGTTTTCTTTCCAAGCCCATACCTGTGGAGCAATAAAATAAATTACTTTCAGGTGAATAGTCTTTGCCCATTTTGCAATGCGTAAATTAAATCCAGGATAGTCCACACAAATCAACACATCGGGTTTAAAATCCAAAATAGCTTGTTTGCAAAATTTAATATTCGCTAAAATCGTGCGTAGATTCATGAGTACTTCCACAAATCCCATAAAGGCTAAACTTCTATAATGCTTTACCACATTGCCCCCTGCGGCTTGCATTAAATCACCACCCCAGCATTGAATCTCTGCATTAGGATCCTTTGCCTTAATGGCTTTGATTAAATTGGAACCGTGTAAGTCGCCGCTAGCTTCGCCAGCTATAATATAATATCGCATTTATAAAAACCATTTAACTGCAATGGCGGCCACTGCATAAACACATGTTGTAAAAAAAATGCCTTTCGCTGTTTTGTCTTTTTCTTTTTGAAAAAAGAAGGTAAGTACAGCACCATTGAGTAATAAGGAAACACTAATCATCGCCGACAAAATAGATTTTTGTTGGTTTAATAGTGTTAAGAATTCTTGGACACTAAACAAACTAAACTTCCATTCATAGAATCCAATGAATCCTAAAAAGGGGAGTGCAAGTCCTATTAAAACACCCACTATGTAATTGTCTTTTACCATTTCCACTTTTTACTTAATTTCTCTTTAATCTCATGATTGGTTAAGTCAAATTGTACGGGCACTACACTTACATAATTATTTTTCAATGCCCATACATCTGTGTCCTTGGATTTATCAAAGTTGATGAACTCACCCGTTAGCCAATAATATTTCTTTCCATAAGGGTCCTTGCGTTCCACATATTTCTCTTCATATTTTGCGTAAGCTTGCTTGCATATTTTAATGCCTTTAATAAGCTTGGTTTCCACTTTAGGGATATTCACATTCAAACACAAATGCTTGTCCAAGTTTTTATCGGCCAAAACTTTTTCAATAATAATGGCTGCATAATGCGCAGCAGCTGTAAAGTCTGCTTCAATACTCAAATCCAACAAACTAAACCCAATACTAGGGATACTTTCAATGGAAGCTTCTAAAGCTGCCGACATGGTCCCTGAATAAATAACATTAATAGAATGATTCGCTCCGTGGTTAATTCCACTTAAGCAAATGGTTGGCTTACGGTGAAGTACTTTGTCCACGGCTAATTTTACACAGTCCACTGGGGTACCACTACAAGCATAGGCTTCTACACCTTCCATATAGTCTACTCTGGTTAATCTTAAATGGTGCCCTATCGTGATAGCATGACCCATTCCACTTTGTGGTTTGTCAGGTGCTACCACAACTACTTTTCCAAAGGGTAAGGCTGCTTGAACCAAGGCTTTAATTCCAGGGGCAGTAATACCATCGTCGTTAGTGATTAAAATAAGGGGTTTTTCGGTTTTTGTCTTAGCCATACTGCAAGTTACTAAGCTGGCCCCTTGCCACAAAAATTAAAACTTAATTATGGATATGGGTTGGTTTGAAAAGGGTGCAACGAAAATATTTTATAAAAATTGCTAAAAATATTTGGAAATACTAAATAAATTAGTAAATTGCACTAAAATCATTAGTTATGTCATACGCAGGTAAGAATTTAAAATACATCAGAAAGCAGCGCGAATGGACACAAGAGGAAATGGCCAATCAATTACAGATTAAGCGTTCCTTGGTAGGAGCTTATGAAGAAGAAAGGGCAGCGCCTCGATTAGAAGTACAGGAAGCGATTTGTGCTTTGTTTAATATTAGTTTGGAAGAATTCCTGTTTCAGGATCTTTCTGAGAAAGGAAATGTCGGTGGCGATTCAGGAGCAGGCATGTCTTATTTAGACCGTCGTCGTTCTATGAAAATGGACAAGTCAAGTTCGTCAGCACCCATCGTTCCCTTTGTACCGGTTAAGGCGGCGGCTGGCTATTTGGCAGGTTATGCCGACCCAGAGTTCTTGGATGAGTTAAACACCTTCACTTTGCCAATGTTGGCGCCAGGTGATTACCGTGCATTTGAAATTATAGGAGATAGTATGTTACCAACCCCAAGTGGATCGGTAATCGTAGGAGAAAAGGTCGACAGTTTTAAGGACGTTAAAAACTCCAACACCTATATTGTTGTATCCAATGCCGACGGTGTTGTGTACAAAAGAATTATCACCAATGACGATAACAAAGATAAGCTTACTTTGTTGAGTGACAATCCGTTATACGAGCCATATCAAGTAAATAGTCAAGATATTGTAGAAATTTGGAAGGCCGTTTATATAATCCATAAAGCAGGGGCACAGCCTATGTGGAATGTGGATCAATTAGCTGGAGTAGTGAACAGTTTACAGGATAAGATCAGTAATTTAAAGCGTACCATGAACTAAACTCTCACTTATGTTTTGTCTATTTCAATTGTAAATGACTAATAGCTAAAAAGCAAATCACATAAAAAGACTGAGATCTGAGCCATAGCGTAAAGAAATTTATAAATTCGATCGTTAAAAAAGTCTGCATGTTTGAGCACGAAGTGCGAGTTCAGGCTTTTAGATTGGATTTATAAATTTTAGCGTGAAGTGGCGAAATCGAAGGCGTTTATGTGATTTACTTTATAAAGTTAGTATTAAAGTAAAATAGCCTAAATAAATGATATACAAATATTTAGGCTATTCTTATTAAAGTAAAATGGGAGGTATTATTCCCATTCGATTGTTGCTGGAGGCTTACTGCTGATATCGTATACTACGCGATTAATACCTCTTACTTCGTTAATAATAGCATTGCTCACATGGGCCAGGAATTCATAAGGTAAGTGTGCCCAGTCGGCGGTCATGCCGTCAACAGAGGTGACAGCTCTTAAGGCAACGGTGAATTCATAAGTTCTTTCGTCGCCCATTACGCCTACGCTTTTAACAGGCAATAGGATGGTTCCTGCTTGCCAAACCTTGTTGTATAGATCAAATTCTTTCAAGGATTTCATGTATATATCGTCGGCGCGTTGTAAAAGCTCTACTTTTTCAGGGGTAATCTCACCTAAGATACGAATGGCTAAACCAGGTCCAGGGAACGGATGTCTATTGATTAAGTCGGCTGGTATGCCTAATTCAAGGCCTACTTTTCTAACCTCATCCTTGAATAGGTATCTTAATGGTTCCACTAAGCTAAGGTGTAATGTGTCCGGTAAGCCACCCACATTGTGGTGCGACTTAATAGTTTGAGAAGGGCCATGTACGCTCACGCTTTCAATAACATCAGGGTAGATTGTTCCTTGACCTAAGAATTTGGCTTCCAACATATTAGATGCTTCTATTTGAAATACATCTATAAATAGCTTACCAATAATTTTACGCTTTTCTTCTGGGTCTGATTTTCCAGCTAAGGCGTCGTAAAACATTTGTTTTGCGTCAATGCCTTTTACGTTTAATCCCACCGATTTATAAATATCCAATACGTTTTGGAACTCGTCTTTTCTTAAAACGCCATTGTCTACGAAAATTCCGTGAAGGCGTGAACCTATGGCTTTATGAATAAGGGTAGCAGCAACGGTGCTGTCGACACCTCCACTTAATGCCATAATAACATGTCCGTCTCCAATTTGTGCTTTTAATTTTTCAACCGTTTCGTTTACAAAAGAAGCAGGGGTCCAATTTTGTTGACAACCACAAATCCCAACAAGGAAGTTTTGTATCATAGTCTTGCCCTCGGTAGAATGGTAAACCTCCGGGTGGAACTGAAAACCGTGTAGGCTATTGCCAGCATCGGCCTTTTTTCTAAAGGCGGCCACTGGGATACTGTCTGTATCGGCTAATAATTCAAAATTCTCAGGAAGCTGGGTAATAGAATCACTATGACTCATCCAAACCTGGCTATTATTAGCAATATTCTTAAAAATAATATCGTCTTTTTGAATACGCAACTGAGCACGACCGTATTCTCTTTTATTTGATTTTTCTACTTTTCCACCAAAATTCTTAGCACTTAACTGCGCACCATAGCAAACAGTTAAAACCGGAAGCTTGTCCAACATAGCTTGAATATCCACATTTGGGGCTGCTTCTTCGTTTACACTGGCTGGTGATCCACTTAAAATGATTCCTTTTAACGTTGGGTCATAAGCAATAGGAGTGTTGAAAGGGGTTATCTCACAATAAACATTCGCTTCTCTTACTGCACGGGCAATAAGCTGCGTATATTGACTTCCGAAGTCGAGGATAAGTATTTTTTCAGTCATGGTGCGAAGATACATTGAATTATTATGCGTCTTTTAAGGAATAATACACAAGTTTTTAGCAGGGGCAAAAAAAAGTCCCGCCGGGAGGGCAGGACTCAATATATTAATAGCTACTCGATGGGAGTCTACTAGTTAATTACTTCTTTTCGAACTTCTTTTTAGCAACTGGAGCAACAGCAGTGTGTTTAGCCAATTTACTTTTTAAATTAGCAGCTTTGTTCTTATGGATAATTCCACGCTTTGCTAATTTATCAATTTGAGAAATGATATTAGGTAACTTCTCGTTATATGCAGCTTGCTCTCCGATTGTTTTTAAATCACGAATTGCATTACGTGTTGTTTTACCGTAA
>CANGMV010000006.1 GCA_947454745.1 Bacteroidota bacterium
GAAGTGGATTTATTAATTGGGGATCCAACTAAAGCCATGACTAAATTGGGTTGGAAGCCCAAATACGACTTAGCTGCACTCGTGAAAGAAATGGTTGCAAGTGATCTTGAAATATTTAAGAAAGAGTTATTACTTAAAGAAAACGGTTATACAATAACTAAAGAAAGCGAATAGTTTTAATTATGGAGAAATCTGCTAAAATATATATCGCTGGACATAGAGGAATGGTAGGTTCTGCAATAGAACGCAAGCTAAGGACTGAAGGCTATAATAATATTATTCATAGAACTTCAGATGAACTTGATTTGCGCAATCAGGACTTGGTGAATAGCTTTTTTAGAGTAGACAAGCCGGACTATGTAATTTTAGCTGCTGCTAAAGTTGGAGGAATTCATGCCAATAATACTTATCGTGCTGAATTCATCTATGACAACTTAATGATGGAAGCCAATATTATTCATGCATCTTATCTGAATAAAGTAAAGAAACTATTATTCCTTGGTTCATCTTGTATTTATCCTAAGATGGCGCCACAGCCATTAAAGGAGGAATATTTACTAAGTGGCTTTTTAGAATCTACCAATCAACCCTATGCAATTGCTAAAATAGCTGGTATTGAAATGTGTGATAGCTATCGTGCTCAGTATAGATGTAATTTTATATCAGCTATGCCAACTAATTTGTACGGCACTAACGACAACTATCATCCTGAAAATTCACATGTACTTCCTGCATTAATTCGTCGTATTATATTAGCTAAAAAGAATAACGATCCTAGTGTAGTCATTTGGGGTACAGGGACCCCTCGCCGCGAGTTCATGCACGTGGATGATTTAGCCGATGCTTGCTATTTCCTATTACAAAACTATAATCAAGCCGGCCTAGTAAATATAGGCTGGGGCGAAGATGTTACAATAAAAGATCTTGCAACGCTAATTACTTCGGAGGTTGGTTATACCGGCTCACTTGAATTTGACACTACTAAGCCTGATGGTACCCCTCGTAAATTAATGGATACGACTAAGCTTACTAAACTAGGTTGGAAGCCTTCGATAAACTTAAAGGAGGGGATAACGATGACTATTAATGAGGTTGTAAATAAGTTTTAGATATTTCATAAGATGAATTAGAGGCAATTCACTTTTTAAATTTTAATTAATATTTTTCATATGTATGATATTACTATAATTGGAGGTGGAATTGTAGGACTTGCAACAGGGGTAAAAATTCTGCAATCAAGACCTGTAAGTGTATATTACAAATTCAATGCATGTTCCATTTTGGGATAATTAAGTACACTATTTCCCCGCCTTCGCAACCTCTCCAGGACTCAATAACCGCGTATGGTCTAGCAACTCAATCAAGGCCATGGTCTTTTGTGTTTTTAAATCCGATAAGCCCTGAATAATGGTATAAGAATCTTTAAATAAATAAAACACATTGGTAGTTAAGTTAATCGTTTTGGGTGCAGTGTAATAGGGTGTGATTATTTCAGTTCGGTACAATGCATCAATTTCATATAGCAACTGCGTGTAATTATAAATCGCATTAGGTACGGTAGATTTTTTCTTCAGTGCTTCGGGCTGTGCCAAACACCATGCATTTAATAAACGCATTTTGCGAGGACTATTTGCGGCAATCATATCACTGCTTAATTGATACACAAAACCATCCAGCTTTGTTCTTAGGGTATTGTAAACAGCTATGGCACTGTCTTTTTCTCCTTGCTTTGAATTGTCTTTTTTCAAATTACTGCTTAAGTACAATTCAGATACATATTTGATTTCAATAAGTCGGCTCAACAATCCCTGTGGCGGATTAGCCAATTGTTCCAGCTGCCCGAAGGCAGCCGAAACAGATAGCATTACCAATAAAAACAGGAAACACTTTTTACTAATTTTACAATTGTTCCATTTTTTCATTGTCATGATTTACTTTTAAATAAAGAAGGTTTTGTTCTGTAATAATCCTTCGGTCTGTGGATTTTGATCATAACAATTGGCTGCTAAATCGGTGTTAACAAAACCAATAATTTTTTCCATGGGCAGGTTACCATATTGTTTTAAATTCTTCAATAAATAATAAGTAAAGGCCCCGTTAAAACGATTATTAATAATAGCGTCGGCACTCAGTTCATTGGAGGCGCAGGCACTTAATAAAGCGCCATTTAAGGGCTTTACAATGGGTGGCTTGGTCATTAATAATGGCTCATTCAGCATAAAATTGTTTGAGTTTTTAAAATAACGGTATCGAGCCTCGCTTGGCATTTGAGGGTCACGGGATAAGTCCTCGGCATGGCAGGAGTCCGAAATCCATACAAAATGCACACCTTGGGGGATTTGAGCGAATATTTGAGCAAATTCCTTGTCTCTAAAAGCGGTTTCGTGGCTGCCGTCAAAATCATAAGGGCAAATAATCTCGTCCAATCCGTCTTTTTCAATTTGTGGGTGCTGTGTGGGCATTTGTGCGCCATGGCCACTGTAATGAAACAACAATTGGTCACCTGGTTGTGCGCCTTCCAATAACCAATTTATTTGCGCAATGATTCCTTTTTTGGTGGCGTCCTTGTCGCTCAACTTTTTGATATTTTCTTTGTCATACACTTTGTTCGTTGCCGAAATAAAATGCTCCATATCGATGATGTCATTAATACATCCTCTTAATTCATTGCCTGGGTTTGGGTACTTGTTAATACCTACTAATAATGCTTTGTTTTTCATAATTTTTTTAGTTTTGTTTATTGAATGTAGAATTAAAAAACACATTACCAAATTTTATTTTTATATTTATAGTGACCAATGAAACGCTTTACTAGAAAGGATTCTAGGACATTCAAAGCAAAATCAAACAGGCGTTCATTGGCACATTTTCTAACTTAGAAAACTTTCTAAAAAATATTTTATGAGAGAAAACAAATTCACTACACTGTTTAAGCATTTATTGCTTTTTTGCATTGCATTTGTATTATTTGTTACCACAGCACCTATTGGTTTTTTTTATGCATTAATTCGTCAAATATTTTTTAAGAGTATTAATTCACTGAGCATTTTTTTACTACAAGTTGCATTGGGTTTAGACATCACTGGAAATATTTTAATGCAACATGTTTTAAACGATACTTTGTTAGTGAAAAATAACCATACGCATTATTTTGGCAATACACAGGAAACCATAAGTAGTGTGCTTGGAAAAAACAGCCTTACCAATACCTTAAATGGGGCAGGGAGGGCGCTCAGTAATTTCTTAAATTGGATCGATAAAAATCATACACTTAACTCCATTATGTATGATGTTAAAACAGGTAAATGGATACTTAAACATTAAGATTTTATACTATTTTTACACCATGAAAATTACAAGTATTCAATCGGCTACAATTCCTGGGGTAAAGCTGATTCATTTTGAGCGTTTTACCGATAAAAGAGGCTTCTTTACCGAAACCTTCCGTGCTTCCGATTTTATTAATAATGAGTTAAACATTTTCCCTAATGGAATCATGCAGTCTAATGAAAGTTATTCCCGTCGTAATGTATTAAGAGGGTTACATTTTCAGTGGAATCCAAATATGGGTAAATTGGTTAGAACTATTACCGGTCATATGGTAGATTTAATTTTGGATTTACGTGAAGGTTCTCCTACTCAAGGAAAAATCATGGCATTTAATATGCCAGCTAATTCAACCGATGGTATTACAAGTTGGATATGGGTTCCAGAAGGCTGTGCACATGGCAACTTTTTTTTAGAAGACTCATATATTGAATATTTTTGTTCAGGAGCTTATAATGGTGAATGTGAAGCGGGGGTTTCTCCTTTTGCCGAAGACATTGATTGGAGCATTTGTGATCCTAAATTAAAGAACTTGTTTTTTGATTTAAAGGATTCTTTTATTGCTACTTCTAAAGACATTAATGGATTGTCTGTTAAACAATGGTTAGACCGTGACGATGCCAAACAGTTTTCAATTTAATTAGCTTCGCAAAATGAGTGATTCCAATTATAATAATATTCTTATTACGGGTACAGCTGGTAAATTAGGAAAAGCAGTATTGGCATTAATCCCAGGAGCAATAGGTGCAACAAGGAATGATTTTGATTTATCCAAAGCAGATGAAATTGCTAGTTTTTTAGATAAGCATCCTAACATTACAAACATACTACATTGTGCAGCAATGATTTCTCCTCCCAAAATTAACGAGGACATTGCTCAAGCCATAGGTTCCAATATTATAGGTACTGCCTTGTTAAGTACAGAATGTTATAAAAGAAATATTCGCTTAGTATATATTTCAACTGACTATGTTTTTTCAGGTGAAAAAGGATTGTATAAAGAAGGCGATGAATTATTACCGCCCAATAAATATGCATGGTCTAAACTTGGAGGCGAATGTGCGGTACAAATGTTGGATAAATGGGCAATAATTCGTTTGTCCTTCGGACCAGATGAGTTTCCATACAAAGCTGCCTTTACCGATCAATTCACTTCACGTGAACCCGCTTCAGTAATTGCTGAGAAAATAAAAAACATAGTACTATCCGATTTTAATGGGTTAATTCATATAGGCGGAACACGAAAATCGGTATATGATTATGCATTAAGTTTAGGTGCTCAAAACATTGACCAAATAAGTATTTCATCAATGTCTGTAAAAATGCCAAAGGATACTTCCTTGGACTGCAGCTTATATGATAGCTTGTTTACTAAATAATAAATTATGAAAAAGATTCTTTTAGCGGGAGGAGCAGGGTATATTGGAACTGAATTATGTAAACGATTATTACGTTTGGATTATAAAGTGACCGTAATCGACGATTTATGGTTTGGTAATAATTTAGATCCTAGAGTGGAACTAATTAAAAAGGATTTATTTCAAGTAACTTATAACGAACTAAAAGGGTACGACACCGTTATTTTTTTAGGCGGTGTTTCCAACGACCCGATGGCTGAATTTTCTCCATCTGAGAACTTTATTCAAAATGCCGCTTGCCCTGCTTACTTGTCCTATGAAAGTAAAAGAGCAGGCGTAAAGCGTTTTATATACGCTTCCTCTTGTTCGGTTTATGGTTATACGGTAGATGAATTGTATGACGAAAGATCTCCTACTACATGCGCTTATCCTTATGGAATTTCTAAATTACAAGGAGAGAATGGTGTAATGCAATTAAAGGACAATAGTTTTTCGGTAATTGCTTTAAGACAAGGCACAGTTTGTGGATACAGTGATAGAATGCGTTTTGATTTAGTAGTGAACACCATGTTTAAAAATGCAATGACCTTAGGTGAAATCACAGTTAACAATCCCTCAATATGGAGACCTATTTATCATATTCAAGATGCTTGTTCGGCATTTATTCGTGCCATTCAAGCGCCGGATAATATTTCAGGCGTATTTAATGTGGCTTCCGATAATTATACCTTAGGACAAATAGGGGATATAGTTGGTGTAGAAATGTCCAGAAACTTAGGTAAGGAAATTAAAGTACATATTAACGATATACAAGATTTTAGAAACTATAAGGTTTCCATTCAACATGCGAAATTAGCATTAGGTTTTACACCTGTGTATGGTATTAAGGATATTATCAATGACCTTTTTCTAAATGCGTCCAAGTTTGAGAATTACGAGGATGATATGTACTATAATATTAAGATTTTTAAGAGCCTAGGTAAATAGTCATTAAATTTATTCAATGGCAATTTTACTTATATTTTTAACTGCACTTTTTATTTTTTTTGGCTTTGCACTTAGGTCCAATATAAGACATGCATTTATTCAATCCTTTATTGTCTTTAGTTTTATAGCTTATCTTTTTTGTGAATTATTTTCCATTAAAAATGCATTAACTACTTCTAATATAATTGTAGGATGGGCATTGGTATTAATTGTTTCGTGTTTTTATTTGTTTAGGATGCGCGTTCTTTTACAAGTGCGTTTTGCAGAAATTAAATCTAATTTGAATAATGGTTGGATTGGTTTGGATTCATTTTCTAAGAAAATTGCTTGTGTCATATTACTTTTCATAGTGCTTCCACTTTTCTTATTGGCTATTTGCATACCACCGAATAACTGGGATAGTATGGCCTATCATATGCCAAGGGTAATGCATTGGATACAGGATAAAAACATTTATCCTTATCCAACGCATATTTACAGACAGGTTTTAACATCCCCCTTATCGGAATATGTAATTTTGAACTTGCAAGTTTTATCCGGCTCCGATACTTTTGCAAACCTTTTTCAATATTTCGCCTTTGTAGGGATTGTATTTGTGGTAAGTTTAATGACCCAACTAATGGGTGTTAAAATCAAAGGTCAATTATTCATTGTGTTATTGGTTATATCAATACCAATGATTTTGTTTCAATCTACAACTACTCAAACCGACTTATTAGCCACTTGCTTTTTTATGGCATTTGTTTATTTTACTATTGCATTTTCAAAAAATCATAGGAATGATTTTAATAATATGCTCTTTATTGCTTTATCCTTGTCGCTTGGTATTTTAACTAAATACAATGTTGCCATATTTGCTTTTCCTATTGCCTTATACTTGTTATGGCATTTATTAAAAACATATAAACCCAAAAAGGTTATTTGCTTTACAGCAACTGCATTGCTTATTGCTGCTGTAGTTTTAATGCCCTTTATCGCTCAAAATATACATTACTTTGGTTCCGTAACTGGGCAAGGCGTTTTTGATAACAATGCTTCCATTATTAGTGACCAATTGAGTATTAGATACATGTTATCTAATAATGTAAAATTATTAGCCGACTTTGTTTCAGTTCCAGTAGATGCATTTAATAAATTAATTCATAATGCTGTAACTGGGACACATAAATTAATTGGTATTTCTGAAAACGAACCTGGTAACAACTGGGCAGGCGAACCCTTTATTATCAATAATCATTTAAATGAGGATACTGCGGGAAGTTTATTTCATTTTGGTTGGATTGTTATTAGTTTGTTGGTGGTGTTCAGATCAAAATTTTCAAAAAAGCATTTATTAAGCTTATTGTACTTCGTATTTTCTTTCTCCTTATTCTCTTTATTATTCAGGTACAGCGCTTTTAATTTTAGATTATTACTTCCTTTAGTGACTTTATTAATAGTGGCTTGTGGGTATATTTTATGTAAAGCAGTTGTAAACACAAAATGGGTTAATGGATTAATGGTCTTATTCTTTTTAGTAGCTTTATTACCAGTGTACTTTAATCGGGCTAAACCTATTATTGCTGATCCATTTTATTTAAAAAGAGTCTTATCGCATTCTTCAAAATTAGCGCTAGGGAATAAATCCTTATTTAAGCGTAGTAAAATTGATCATTATTTTGCACAGAATCCAGGCCTGCAAAGCAATTTAGTAGCAGTGTTTGATAGTCTTAACCCTGCTCAAAACAGAATTTTACTATCCTCAGAATTTGATTCCTATGAATACTTGGTTTGGGTGTTAGCAAAGGATAAAATGCAGCCTAATTTTTATATTGGCTATTTACCCAATGGCAAATACCAATCTCACGCCAGCAATGTGGAACCAGCTTTTTTTTACAATACAAAACTGGTAGATTTTAAATCTCACTGGTCCATAATTAAATAGTTTTATTAATATATTTGCTCATGATTAAGAATAAAAAAGTAACCGTGGTTTTGCCTGCTTACAACGCAGCCAAAACATTGGAAAAGACAATTGCTGAAGTACCTATGCATATTGTTGATGAAATTATTCTTTGTGACGATAACTCAACCGACGACACCATTGCGGTGGCGCAAAAATTGAATATCCATCATATTATTAAGCACGAAGTAAACCGAGGTTACGGGGGGAATCAAAAATCATTGTACGATAAAGCAATTGCTTTGAATTCAGACATTGTGATTATGTTGCATCCCGACTATCAATATACGCCAAAGCTTATCACATCAATGGTTTCTATTATTTCAGAGGAATTGTATCCTGTGGTTTTTGCTTCTCGTATTTTAGGTGGTGGTGCTTTAAAAGGGGGTATGCCCATGTATAAATATATTGCCAACAGAATTTTAACCAGCATTGAAAATATATTATTAGGCCAAAAATTAAGTGAATACCATACAGGCTACCGTGCTTATTCTATTGAGGTTTTAAAAGCTATTGACTATAATGCCAATTCGGACGATTTTATTTTTGACAACGAAGTAATTGCTCAAATTTTTGAAAAAGGCTTTGAAATTGCCGAAATTACTTGCCCTACCAAGTATTTTCCCGAAGCTTCCTCCATTAACCTAACACGTAGTATTAAATACGGTTTAGGGGTATTAAGAGTATCCTTTACCTATTGGATTAAGCGTTTAAAAAATTGATTTTAAACAAGTTAGGTGTTTTTCATAAGGACGATAATTTATATAGATTATCCAACTTATTCTATAACTTTGTTTAAGAAATGTTAAAGGTCTTTTTGGCCTAATTTATTAACGAATTCAACTCCCCCCAACTTGAATGAATCTGAACATAATATGTTTACAATTAAGAATTTTAGTGTTGTCCCAAAATTTGTAATTCTATTATTGGATTTGGGAGCTACGGCTACTGCACTATTCATTGCCATTCTCATTCAACAAAATGTGGCTGTTCAGGCAATTAATTGGGAGCACGTTATAAACGCTGTGTTCTTGATATTATTGGTAAATGCATTGGTGTTTACAACTACAAAGTCTTTTACGGGGATTGTGCGTTACACAGGCGTTCAAGATGCGGTAAGAATTGCTATTGCCATTACACTTTCTTCTTTTACCATTTTGGTTGTTAATACTTTGGCATTAAGCTATAGCAAAATCCTTTCCCTTACGAATTTGATTATTGCATTGTATACCATTTTTAGTTTCTTTTTCTTAATTAGTTATCGTGTATTGGTGAAGTATTTGTTTGCTTATGCCAAAAACTACAAAATGAAGAAAAAGAGTGTTGTAATATATGGTGCTGCCGATACAGGAGTGGCTACACAAAGAGTTTTAGAAAACGATGGCCAATCCAATATTCAAATTGTGGCTTTTGTAGACGATGATAAAAAGAAGGGCTCTAAAAATTTAAATGGAGCACCTATTATTTCATTTACTGCTTTAAAGGAATTAGTTGCTTTACAACCTATCGACGAATTAATTATTGCGAGTTATACCATGCCTACCAAACGCAAGAACGAAATTGTAGATTTTTGTTTGGACCATGATATTAAAGTATTAAGCGTTCCACCCTATTCAAAATGGGCGGAAGGTAAGTTTTCAAGTCGTCAATTACAATCTATTAAAATTGAGGACTTATTAGAGCGTGATCCTATTAATATTAACAACAATCAAATTCGTGCTCAAATTAAGGGTAAGCGTATTTTAGTTACAGGTGCTGCTGGTTCTATTGGTTCCGAAATTGTGCGCCAATTAATTCCGTATGCACCTGAGTTAATAGTTTTATGTGATCAGGCCGAAACCCCTTTGCATCATTTGGAATTGGAATTACAAGAAAACGGCAGTCGTGTAAATTGCATTAGCTACTTAGCGGATATTACCAACGCGACTAGAATGAACAATATGTTTGAGGAGTTCAAACCTCAGTATGTTTATCATGCTGCTGCATATAAGCATGTGCCTATGATGGAATTATGTCCTACCGAGGCTGTGCGTAACAATGTGATTGGGGTGAAGGTAATCGCCGACTTAGCCATTAAACATGGTGCCGAACGTTTTGTAATGATTTCTACCGACAAGGCCGTAAACCCAACGAATGTAATGGGAGCGAGCAAGCGTATGGCCGAAATGTACGTACAAGCACTTTCTAAAGAGGAAAATTTATACACTAAATTTATTACCACTCGTTTTGGTAATGTATTAGGTTCTAATGGTTCAGTTATTAACCGATTTAAAGAACAAATTGAAAAAGGCGGTCCAGTTACAGTTACCCATCCAAATATCACCCGTTATTTCATGACTATTCCTGAAGCTTGCCAATTGGTATTGGAAGCAGGTAGTATGGGTAATGGTGGTGAGATTTTTGTATTTGATATGGGACAACCTGTTGCTATTTCCGACTTAGCGAAAAAGATGATTCGTTTATATGGCCTCATTCCTAATATCGATGTGAATATTACTTATAGTGGTTTACGCCCTGGTGAAAAACTATACGAGGAATTATTGAATGACGAAGAAAACACTACACAAACCTACCACGATAAAATCTTAATCGCCAAAGTGCGTGATGTTTCCTTAGACGCGGTAAAACAATGTACTCAAGAATTGGAAATTATTTTAACTTCTACCAATGACGAAATGAAATTGGTTGGTAAGATGAAAGAACTTGTGCCTGAGTATATTAGCAATAATAGCGTTTATGAAAAACTAGATACTACTGTTATTTCAATTGCACAGTAAGTATATTTGCTCATGCATACTAAAGTAAACATTTTGGGTATTCAGGTAAGTTCAATTACCAATGGGAACTTACTAGATGCATTTTCAAAAGCCATTGCGAATAAGCAGTTTACGCAGGTCGCGATTACACCCGTTAATTCCATTGTTGCTGCTTTAAAAGACCCTAAAGTTAAAGAGGTTTACAATGCTTCCGAATACGTACTTTGCGATGGTATGCCGGTAAAATGGGCTTCTCATTTTTTAGGTAATCCCATTGTTGAGCGTATTACTGGATTGGACTTATTGCCCGATCTTATTCAATTCGCTGCCTATAAAAATTATAGTGTTTTCTTATTAGGCGCTTCGCCCGGTGTGGCCGAAAAACTAAAGCAAGTAGCTTTAGCAAAATACCCCAATTGCAATATTGCAGGTATTTATGTGCCTCCATTTATGAAAACATTTACGGCCGAAGAAAATCAAAAAATGGTAGATGCGGTGAATGCAGTACAACCCGATATTGTATTGGTAAGCCTTACAGCTCCTAAGCAGGATTTATGGATTGCACAAAACCGTGCCGTTTTAAAAACTTCCGTTTGCGTAGGTATTGGCGGTGCCTTCGAAGTTATGGCTGGTTTAGCCAAGCGTGCTCCAAAGTGGATGCATAATGCTGGCTTAGAATGGTTTTATCGTTTTATACAAGAACCCAAACGCATGTTCCGCCGCTACTTTATTGAAGCGCCTATTTTTATTCCTTTGGTTATTAAGCAAAAGCTATTTGGTTCAAAACACTATAACTAAAACGCTCCGTTAATTAAACTGCCTAAGTCCTGTACCGACTGTACTTGTTGAATGGCTGTGCTATCAAATCCATAATAAGCTGTAAAGGTTTGGTGTTTATTAATACGGCCATCTCCTCTATATCCATGATCCCCAGTGAGAATGATTCTGTATTTATTTTCTTTCACTAACCTACTTAATAATTCACTGAGTTTTTTGTTCGTAAATTTCCAGTAATTAATATAGTCTGCTATACCCTTGATTTCTCTATTTTTATATTCTGGCTCAAATTGTAAAGGTGCGTGTGGCATAAACAAATGTGCATACACAAATAATCGATTATTCTTAATGTGGCTTAGGCTATCCGCTAATTGATGAATGATAAATTTATTATGCGCTTCCACAGGGTAGTAATTATTATCAAAATCCTTAGTGCTAAAACTATTTGTTTTATGCTTTGCCTGAGTGTAGGCAGTAAATAATAAAAACTGTTGTGTAAAATTTTTTGGATAAATATACAATTGTGTGAATGGCTTGGTTTTACCTAAATCAAATATGCCTATATTCACTACTTGTACTTTTTTTGCTTCCAGACTATCGTACAAACTTGCTTTTAATAATTTATGCGATGCAACTTGTTCAAGGCTCTGCTTAGAATACTCAACGTCTTGCGATAAATTAAAGTTAAACAGAGATCCTAAACTATGAATGGTTGAAGTTTCATAACTATAGGAACTATTGTGCACTATCCAGTTATTGTTTTTTAAAGAGTCGCTAAAACCATAAAGACTCGAGTCCTTAATAATCTTGTACAAACTGTCCGGTGAATTATACTCATCGGCTATAAGTAAGATAACAGGTTTACTATTTGCAGTCTTATTATTATTGGCTTCTTGTACTCGAATATTTTTATAATGCACAATAGTTGTATTTATATCTTTTAAATGCTCTTTGTTAGGATTATGTCCCGATACAAATGTGGTTATTCCAAATACAAGAAAAAATATGTTCGCTATTTTATAAGACACGCGCTTTTTTACAAGTAACCATTGCATAATTGTGATTATCAAAAAAAAACTTGCAAACAATACCCTTCCTCGTAATACAATATCTAAGCGCTTGCTTAAAAAGGCAAATGTAACCTCTACCATATAACTTCCATAAAAAAATAAGAACACAGTTGTAGTAAATAAAATGGATATGATTTTTTCCTGTTGCTTAAAAATATTTATTATGGTTTTAAAAACTAATTCAATAACAATAAGAGCCGCTAATAATATTCCAAGTGACGTTGTACTATAAAATGGAGATTGCAACAACTCTTTCCAATTAAATCCCAAATAGGGGAACAGGATTAATAGAAAGGATGGTCTTTTAAGTGCCTCCCTTTTAAAATACCATTTAATTTCCTGCTTTAACATTTTATCGTTTTTCTAATAAGATTAATTTTCTTTCGGAACCTACCAATCCTGTTTGTCCAATAATAGTGAAGTATTTATTCAATGCTGCTTGGAATGCTTCTAAAGTATAGGCACTTAAATCCTTGTTTCTGTCTTTTACCAATAGCTGTACTTTAGAATCGGTTGCTGGCACAAATTCAGTGATTAAATAGCGGGTGCTAAATAATGAGAACATTTCTGCTATTTGTGTAAAGCTGATTTGATTGCTTATATGTAAATGATGTTCCAATGCCAAGGCCATTACCAATTCCGATTTAGCCCTAGTAAAAATCGAAACTATTTCTTTTTCATCTACGCCTAGGTTCGGAGTGGTTTCGGCAAGGTCCTGCATTAAGGCTGTGACATGCGCTAGCTTTTCTTTTTTTATTTGTGCTTCCATCATGTCCACACAAATATCATCGGACTCCAATGCTATGACTCTTTTGGTATAAGGTGCTGCTATAAAACTAAACTTGCCTGTATTCGCTCCCATATCTAAAATACTATTAGGTTGTAATTTTTCCAACCAGCCCTTGATAGTTTGTTCCTTGTCGGCTAAATATTTTTCCGATGCAATAGCTTGTTCATAATAAGTTGACCAATGCTTTTCAAATGAGTAGGGTGTTTTCCATTTTTCTACGCTACACAATAACATGCCCATTAAGGATTGTAATTTTTCGGTGGTAAATCCCTTGCCTAC
>CANGMV010000007.1 GCA_947454745.1 Bacteroidota bacterium
CAATCTTATTTTCATGCATTTTTGCATCTTTTTTATCCGCATATTTGTTTGCAATGTGGAACCGATGCTATTGCCCAACATCAAGTACTGTGTCCAAGTTGTGAAGCCCAACTCCCCTATACTCATTTTGGAACGATGCAAACTAATCCGGTTGAGAAAATATTTTGGGGACGGGTTCCCGTTCAATTTGCTACAGCTATTTTATTTTTTACCAAGGAGAGTATTGTTCAAAAATTAATTGTTGAATTAAAATACCGCCAAAATAAAAAAGCGGGTTTCTTATTGGGAAGTTTAATTGCAATGGAATTAAAATCTAATCCTAAATTCCAGCCCATCGATTATTTAATACCCATACCCATACGAAAAAGTAAACTTAGAAAAAGAGGTTTTAACCAAAGTTTAATTATCTGCGAAGGCCTAGTTGCAAACGGCATTCAAGCAAGTATATTTACAGGATTGTTGAAAACCAAGAATACCCTTACCCAAACCCGCAAGGATCGTTTACAAAGAAGTGCTCAATCCAACACATTATTTTATTTAATCAATTATAAAGGAGCGAATGGACTGCATAATCTTAAAAACAAACACATTTTAATAGTGGACGATGTGATTACAACCGGAGCAACCCTAGAAGCTGCCTGCCATAGTTTACAGGCCGCCGAACCTGCTTCCATAAAAGTAGTCACTGCCGCTTATACATTACGCTAAACATTTTTAAATAATTCTTGTTATATTCAATTATAAATTCAACATTATGAAAATCTTAGCCACCCTTTTAATAGTAGCGGCATCCCTAGTGGGTAACGCGCAAAGCATTCATTCTTTTAAAGTAAAAAGTATCGATGGCAAACAAATTGATTTTGCTTCATTTAAAGGAAAGAAAATATTAGTAGTGAATACTGCAAGCAAATGTGGGTATACTCCTCAATATGAGGCATTAGAAAAAGTATATGAGCAATACAAGGACAAGTTAGTTATCATCGGATTTCCATGTAACCAATTTGGAGGACAAGAACCAGGCACCAACGAAGAAATTGTAAGCTTTTGTAAAAAAAATTATGGTGTAACTTTTCCTTTGGCTGATAAAATTGATGTGAAAGGAGATAAAATCGCACCTATCTATCAGTGGTTAACACAAAAAGCTAAAAACGGCGTAGTGGACGCAACTATTTCCTGGAATTTCAACAAATTCTTATTAGATGAAAACGGTAAAATGATTGCTTATTTCCCAAGCAATATTAAGCCCGATAGCGAAGACATTTTGTCTCGTTTAAAATAAGCGCCTGAAATAAGGGCTTTTCATCAAAAGATGCATATACTTTTCTACACATCAAAAATCGCACCGCGGTTTTTGCTTATCTTCGCTGCATGTTATTGAGTGAAGTAATTGGCCAAGAAAAATTAAAGCAACAACTTGTCGATATGGTGCAACACCAACGACTAAGCCATGCCATACTTTTTGTAGGGCCCGAGGGCGCAGGTGCTTTGCCACTTGCAATTGCTTTTGCTCAGTACATTGTAAGTATGCCCAATAGCAATGTGGATGCTGCAGGTGGCGATATGTTTGGTGTAGCTGAGCCTACGATTCCGAAAGTATATAGCCCTGACGAAATTGCAGCGCTTCCTGCATACCATCGGGCAAGTCAATTAATGCACCCCGATTTACACTTTTCTTTCCCTAGCATCACCGAAAAACCAGGCAGTAAAAATATTAGTGCCAATTTTATCGAAGAATGGAGAGAGTTTATCAATGGCTATCCATATGGCAATGTATTCGATTGGCTACAATCTATCAAGGCCGAAAACAAGCAAGGGAATATTAGTGCAGACGAATGTGCCGAGATCATCAAAAAATTATCTTTTAAAAGTTTTGAAAGTGCCTATAAGGTTTTAGTCATGTGGATGCCTGAATATTTAGGCAAGGAAGGAAACAAATTATTAAAGCTTATAGAGGAACCCCCCGATAATACTATTTTCTTATTAGTCGCAGGGTCGGAGGAACAAATTTTGCCAACCATCCTAAGTCGTTGTCAATTTATTAAAGTGCCGAGGTTAACCACCAAGGAGATTGAAACTGCCTTGGTGCAAAAAGGGCATATTGATCCTGAAAAGGCTGCTCAGATTGCGGCTATTTCAGATGGCAATTACCGTGAAGCTTTGCATTTATTACAACATAGTGATGCCGATTTCTTAACCCAAATTAGAGAATGGTTGAACGCGATCCTTAAAGGAGGACCTTTGGCACAAATGAAATGGGTGGAAGAGACCAGCAAAATGGGAAGAGAGCCTCAAAAACAATTTTTAAAGTATTTTAATCACCTTTTAGAGCAAAGTATCCGGCTTAAGGTATTAGGTAGTGAACTGCCTTTAGACCCAGCTTTAAAGGATTTTGCCTTAAGAATCAATAAGATAGCAGGGGTAGGTCAATTGGAGGCAATTGTACAGGAATTGGATAAGGCTGTATACCATATTGAGCGCAATGCCAACCCGAAAATGCTATTTATGGCATTGGGAATCAAGTTCTACCATATCATTCAGAACAAAACCTTAATTTTGGCAGAAGCCTAGGGTGGGAGAAAAGTGAAACGGGTTACTTAGGCAGGTATTTTTTATTCATTAACAGTTAGAACTAACTATATATGGGATGTGGATCATGTGGAACCGGCAAACCGGGCGGTTGCAAAAGTAACGGCGGTTGTAGTTCAGGTGCTTGTAACAGATTAAATGTACACGATTGGTTACGCGATTTACCTATCGATGATATTGACAGCCAATGTAAGGTTGTAGAAGTAAGCTTTAAACAAGGTAGCCGTAAAGATTTTTTCCGAAACACCACTTTGCAACAATTTGAAAAAGGAGACTATGTTACAGTTGAAGGCGTGAACGGCTTTGACCTTGGCGAAGTATCCCTAACTGGTGAATTGGTTAGATTACAATTAAAGAAAAGAGGATTAGATGAATTTAATCCTGACATGAAAAAAATTCTTCGACCAAGTGCCGACCGAGATATAGAAACTTATAAAATTAGCAAAAGCCGAGAAGCAGATATTTTAGCTAGAAGCCGCACGCATGCATCAAATTTAAAACTAGCTATGAAGCTGAGTGAGATTGAAATGCAAGCCGATGGCAAAAAAGCTACTTTCTTTTATACAGCCGATGATCGTATTGACTTTAGAGAGTTGATCCGCATTTTCGCAGGTGAGTTTAAAGTGAAAGTAGAAATGCGCCAAATTGGTATTCGTCAAGAGGCTGCCAAATTAGGAGGCATTGGAAGTTGTGGTCGCGAGTTATGTTGCAGTACTTGGTTACACGACTTTAAGAGTGTCAATACAACTGCTGCACGATATCAAAACTTATCCATCAATCAAACTAAATTAAGCGGACAATGTGGACGTTTAAAATGTTGTTTGAATTTTGAATTAGATACTTACTTAGATGCCTTACAAGGATTCCCTGATTATGCAGATACTTTACAAACTGCAATGGGTCAGGCTTTCTTGATTAAAAAAGATATTTTCAAAAACTTAATGTGGTATACTTTGCCTAATAACACAAAGCATTATCCATTAACGATTGATAGAGTTGTAGAGATCAAAAAATTAAATCAGCAAGGTGTAATAGTGGATGAACTACAAGCGGTAGAAGTCACTAGCGGTAAGCCAAAAGAAGTGGAACCTTCCTTTGTAGACGTGGTGGGTCAAATTAGCTTAAAGAGTTTAGAGAAAAATGATCGTCGTCGCCGCGACCAACAAAGAGGTCCTGGAAATGGCAACTATAATAATGGACCAAGAAACAACAATGGACCAAGACCGAATAACGGACCGAATAACGGCCCTAATAATGGACCAAGTAATCGTCCGCCACAAGGCCCGAGAAACAACAACGGACCAAGACCAAACAACGGACCACGAAATAACAATGGACCGAGAAATCGTCCACCACAGGGCGGCAATCCTGGTCCTTCTCAATCTTAATATCAACATACTTATAAAAAAAGGCCTTCAAATTGAAGGCCTTTTTTTATGCTTAGTGAAATAATTTTTCTAATTCCTGATTCGTAAAATCCATTAAGGTTTTTACGTAATTAGGGGAGAAGTTAAATTCAAGCCCTGCCGTTTTGTACAATTCAGGCAAGGTTTTCGTGCCTCCTAATGCCAATGCATTCATATAATTTTCCAATGCCTGTGTAGGATTTTGTTGGTACTGCATCCACATTCCAATAGCACCTAGTTGCGCAATACCATATTCGATATAATAAAAAGGAACTTCAAATAAATGCAATTGTCTTTGCCATCCAATCGCACGGTACATATCAAGGCCTGTGTAGTCGATGCTGTTAGTTGAAAATTCTTTTAAAATCGCAGTCCAATTATTTGTTCTTTCTTCGATTGTGTGATTTGGATTTTCATATACCCAGTGCTGGAATTTATCAATAATTGCAATCCAAGGGAAAATGGTAATGGTACGTTCTAATTGATGTTCTTTCGCTCTATTTAAATCGGCCTCATTGTCAAAGAAAGACTGCCAATGATTCATGGTAAATAATTCCATGGACATACTTGCCACCTCGGCGATCTCCATTGGGTATTCTTTAAATGCGCTCAATGAAAGTGGATGAGATAAAAAAGAATGAATAGCGTGTCCTCCTTCATGGACCATCGTCGTCACATCACTCATTTGCCCTGCCGCATTCATAAAAATAAATGGAGCCCCTGATTCCGCCAATGGACAGTTGTATCCGCCTGGGGCCTTTCCTTTTCTGCTTTCTAAATCAAAATGTTTAAGCTCATTCATCTTACGTAAACAGTCTGCAAAAAAAGGATTCAATTGTTCAAAACAAGACACCGATTTTTCATACAAATCTTTACCATCTGTAAATGGTCTCAATGGCTTGGTACCAGCGGGTTCTGCTTCGGTATCCCAAGGCTTTAATATCTCCAAGCCAAGCTTTTGTTTTTTGCGTGCATATATTTTATCAATTAATGGTAGCACATGTAATTTAACCGCTTCGTGAAATTGAAAACAATCTTCTTTGGTATAATCAAAACGTCCAAGCTCTGCGAATTTATAATCACGGTAATTTTCAAATCCTGCATTAACTGCAACCTGATGTCTTTTTTGAATCAAAGTTGTATACAATTCATGCATGGCATCTTTGTCTTGCAAACGACGCTCTTGAATTTTTCGATAAGCTTCCTCTCTCACTGCCCTATCTTCATTTTCTAAAAACTGAGACGCTTGTTGTAAAGTATATTCTTGCCCATTCATTTCAATGGTCATCTTTCCTGCAATTGTTCCATATTGTTGTTGCAAAACACTTAATTCTGCTTGTAAAGGAATATTCTCGGTTCTAAATAATTCAATACTCTTTTTTACAGAACGTAAATAAGTAAAATATTCAGCCTTGTCCAACTCGTTAGTATAAGGCGAAGCAATTAATTTTTTATTCAAAGCGTCGGCATAAGGTTGCATTTGTGGTTGGATTTCCATACAGAAATAAGTAAACGCATCTTCCAATGTTTTATCGGTGGTATCACAAGTCATTTTAATCTGTCTCCAACAGGCATCTTCACTTATAAATGCCTCTAATTCGCTTAGATCCTTTAGCCATTTTTCCAAGTCTGTTTTGCTTTGAATGGCACGATCACTTAACTCCTTAAAAAAGGGCTCTAAACCTGCCCAATCGGTTAATATAAAGGTGGAGGGAAGGTATTGATGAGGTGTTTTTTTAATGTCGGCTGTTCTTAGCATAAGTTGAGATTTTAAGTTGCAAATTTACTACTTTTACACACTTTTAAAAGATTTAATAGTGGCCAACAGCATTCATTTATTACCCGATCATATTGCCAATCAAATTGCAGCCGGCGAGGTTATTCAAAGACCTGCCAGTGCCGTTAAGGAATTATTGGAAAATGCGGTTGATGCAGGTGCTACCGAAATTAAATTAATCATTAACGATGCAGGCAAGGCACTGATTCAAGTAATTGATAATGGAAAGGGCATGAACCCTATTGATGCCCAAAACGCCTTTGCGCGTCATGCTACTAGTAAGATCAGTTCTATTGAAGATTTATTCCAAATTAGAACAATGGGTTTTAGAGGGGAAGCACTTGCTTCCATTGCCGCCGTTGCACAAGTAAGTTTAAAGACAAGACAAGCAGAAGAAGAATTAGGGACCAGCGTGGTAATTGAAAATAGTCAGGTTTCGGAAACAAGTCCAGTGGCTTGTCCGGTTGGTACGAATATTAGCATGAAAAATTTATTTTTCAATGTGCCTGCAAGACGTAATTTTTTAAAAAGCAATTCGGCTGAACTTAAACATATCATTGAAGAGTTTACAAGGGTTGCATTGGCATTCCCTGAAATTTATTTTAGTCTCACCAATAATGGGCAAGATGTTTTTCATTGGGAAGCAGGTAGTTTTAAACAAAGAGCCATTCATGTATTGGGTAATAGTTATCAATCAAAATTAGTTGCAGTAGGCGAAAAGACCGATTATTTAACAATTTCAGGATTCGTTGGAAAGCCAGAGACGGCAAAGAAGACAAGAAGCGACCAGTACTTTTTTGTGAACCGACGCTTTATAAAAAGTGCTTATTTACACCATGCAATTGCCCATGCATTTGATGGTTTAATTCCAAAGGAAAGTTTTCCTAGTTATATTTTATACATCGATGTAGATCCTTCGCAAGTAGATATTAATGTGCATCCTACTAAACAGGAAATAAAATTCGAGGACGATAAAATTATTTATGCATTTGTGCAAGCAGCAGTTAAACATGCATTGGCGCAGTTTAGCATTGCACCATCTTTAGATTTTTCATTAGACGCCGATATTCAACAATTGGATGCGATTCAAAAACCAGCAACCGACGAGCAGAGAAATAGCACTGCAAGCAGTTCCTTGTACGCAGGTTTCACGCAAAAAAATCAAGCGCATTTTATTCCAAGAGTAAGTGAATCAGAAAGACAAGAATGGAAAAGCTTTTTTAGTGACTTACCAACAGCCGAAGGCGTATTAGCGCAACCCGACAATGATTCGTTTATTGTAAAGTCCTCTTCTATGGGCTTATACAAAGCAACCGAAGGAATATCACTGAACGAAGATGCGCTTCTGTTACAAGTCAACAATACCTATATACTTGCTCCTGCACAAAATGGATTTATTTTAATTCATCAGCAATTGGCACACGAAAGAGTATTGTACGAAAAATACCAAAAAGCAAGTGTGCAACCTCATGCAACACAAAAAAGTTTATTCCCGGTTGTATTAGAATTGAGTGTTGCAGATGCTATTTTATTAGAAGAGATTATTGAAGACCTAGCTATTATAGGATACGAAATCGAACCCTTTGGGCAAAATAGTTTTATCATTCAAGGTATTCCTGCTGATGTAATTTCGGGTAATGAAAAAAATGCAATTGAATTGCTATTAGAACAATTCAAACATTTTAGTGGAGATATTAAGTTTAGCAAGCGAGAAAAATTAATACGATGTATGGCACGTCAATCTGCCATTAAAGCAGGCCAATCATTGGGCCAAAAGGAAATGCATACATTGATTGAATCCTTATTCGCATGTGATACGCCAAATGTAACTGCCACGGGCGCTCCTACCTATATTGATTTTAAGGAAGGATATATTGACGGCTTGTTTACCAAATAGTCAAGTTGATTCCTTGCCCTTTTAAAACTTCGATTCTTTAATACTTACTCATAACAGCAGTTAAGTATTGCTCTACCGCATGTCTCACTGGATAAGTAGTTGGACTTACATGATTGGCAACTAATACCGAAAACAATAATCTAGTTCCTTTATTGGTAATGATATAGCCGCTGAATGCAATTTGATTGCCTAAGGTGCCCGTTTTTGCATACAAAACACCTGGAATATTTTTATAGTAGGACGACAATGATCCCTTACCACCTTGTGCAAATACACCCTTGATTCTTTCCATAGAAAATTCAGCCTCCATTTTTTTAAGAAGTTCAATATAATTTTCAGGAGTCGTTAAGTTAAATCTGCTCAATCCACTTCCGTCAGCCCATTCGGGCGTTTGAGGGAAACTTGCAAAATCGGTTTTTAAAATCGTGTCAATAATCGCAGCATCATCCATCTTGCCTAATAATTGCTGACTCGTCATTAACAAAACCTGCTCAGCAAAAAAGTTGTCACTACGGTTCATCATGATCTTCAACAAGCTATCCGTTGGTACAGTTTTAATAATGCTTACACTAGATTGATTCCATCCTTTTTGAATTGCTATTGGAAAACGTGGATGTAAACTGTCTTCAATAAGTAATTTTGCCAATGTATAGTCGGAGCCAGTAATGAATGGCACTTGTTGAACTGGATCCTTTATTGCATCAGGCTTTGCAAAAAATTGATTACTTAATTTTTCACGTGACCATACGGTATACTTAGCTGGAAGGCTTTGATGCTGCGTAAAATAAGTTGGCGCCACATTTACCCCATTATTCGTTTTGCTTACAGTAAGTACATTACCGTATATATTGAATCGGTTACGTTCTGGCTGGTAATCCTCTGGATAATCGTCCCAAGCCCAGCCTCTTCCGTACATTGCAAAATTGTCGGCCTTATTTGGCAAACACAAAACGACATGCTTTTGGGTATTTTTAATTAAGTCAGCAATGGGCTGGTATTTAAAATCTGGATGCAAAAAACTTGGATCGCCCAATGGCATTAAAAATATAGAATCTTTGTTTTCTGCAAATTGCCAGCCTGGAATAGAATCTTTTAAATACTTCATTCCCAAATAGCAGGATTGGATTTTCGTATTACTAGCTGGCGTATAATACCGATCGCTTTCGTGTTTGTCAATCCACTGCTGAGTTGTCTCGTTGTAAACAGCTATACCAACATGCGCGCCTTTTAAGGGCGCAGCCGTTAATAAAGTCTTTTGTGCTTTTTGTACACTACATGCCGACAAAACTAATAATAAGAAGATGCCAATGAATTGCAATGGCGTGCTTACTCTCTTTCTAATGCTCTTAACCATCTTTCGGGAATTTCGTTATTGGAAGCTACTAAATAATCTTTATAACTACAAGGACACCACTCTTCATTATGTAATTGCATCCACCAACGACCCGTACTCTTGCTTTGTAAAAACTTAGTATCTATGTCTGAAAAAGCGATATGAAATTCTTTAAACCTGTCTGTATCCGACAAAGGCGCTTCCTTCTTTCCTTTCTGCACCCCGTCAACTATATACCAAATCATTTGTGCCATTTGAATAGCCGTAAGTCCCTTATGGTCGTTTTCGGCCTGATAACCGAAAAGTCCAATGGTACTGGTTTTCCAACTCATCCCTGCATATTGCATAAGCACACAAGCTTCCTCGCCATTAAAACCATTTGGGGTTACTAAATTTGCTGGCGCGTGTGCATTTTGAATGGCACTAATATCAAAGCTCATCATATGACTGTCTCTAATAACAGGCTCCATCTCCTCAATATGCTCTCTCACTTTTCCCAATCTAAAACAATCAAATCGCAACTTGTCGATGGTCTCCAACATATGCGGATGCATAAAATAACTTTGGAATCCTATATGCGCATAATGATTTAAATGATTAGGCAAGCCAGTAAATAATTCTTCTAAAAAATGATCCGATGGCAATCTTGCTTCTAAATCAAGGTCAATTTTAGCATCTACCACCACTGCATTCACCAAAGTTGGAATGGAAGTATAAGCGTGGTATTGAGGCAGGGTTAAATCGTGAGACCCACCAATAACCACCACTTTTTTATTTTGTAATATTAATTCCGAAATAACTGTTCTTAACGCAGCATAACTATCTGCAATGGTTTGGCCCAACTTCACATTACCAATATCGGCAATATTCACTTGCACATGCCAATAATATAAGGAATACAATGCAGCTCTAATGGCATCAGCTGCCTCATGACCATTTAAAGCGACTCCCGCTCCCCTACATTCGCCTGCGCCAATGATTACAATGTCAGCGTCCGTAATATCTGGCAATTGGCCCTCATTTACCTTAATATGCTTACCTAGCTGTGTATCTCTATAGCCTTCGTCCTTGGAAAGTATGTCCAAATTAATAGGTTCTACAAAATCTTGAATCGACAACAATGACATGAGCGTAAATTAACTATCCCTTTAACGCTAATTCTAGTAAAAGATTGTCTAAATCACCCCTAATCTTGGAATTTATAGCCCACACCTCGAATCGATATGAAGTGTGTTGGATTGCGTGGGTCTAACTCAAAGTACTTTCTGAAATTCAGTATAAAATTGTCAATCGTCCGCGTATTTGGGAATACGTTATAACCCCAAACTGTTTGCAGGATCCGTTCCCTGGTAACCACTGTGTTTTTATTATCCATCAATAGTTTTAATAACATGGCCTCTTTTTTGGTCAGCGTAATTTTTTCACCATTATACGTAATCGCGTCCAAGGACTTAAAATCAAATTGATTATTTGAAAACGTATATAATTCATTCGGGGCTGGCAAATTTACAGGTACGGATTTTTGAATTAATTTAGCTACCCTTAATAAAAGCTCCTCTAAATTAAAAGGCTTTGTCATATAATCATCTGCACCCAATCTCAATCCTTGTACTTTATTTGCGCTCGTATTTTTGGCGCTCAAAATAAGGATAGGTGTTTGATTGTTTTTAAGTCTGAGTATTTCGGTAATGGAAAAACCATCCAAACTTGGAAGCATGACATCCAAGATAATTAAATCAAAATGAGCATGTTCAACTTGATGTAAGGCTTCTGGACCATCATATGCCGAACTCACCTCATACCCTTCCAAATTTAAATTCAATTTTAAAGCATCGTGCAAATGCACTTCATCTTCAACCAGTAAAATAGAATGTTTAGACATATTATTCAGCGGAATAAGTAAATGTAAAAATACTGCCTTTTGGCGAATTAGCACTCACTTCTAATTTCGCATGATGGAACATTGCAATTCGTTTACATAAATACAATCCAAGTCCAGTGCCCTTTGTAGAACGCGTATATTCGGCACCCACACGGTAAAATTTTTCAAAAATTTTTTCTTTGTCATTAACAGGTACCCCCACGCCTTCGTCTTTTACCTTTAAAATGATCAATCTATTTTTTTCCTCCAAGTCGATTTTAATTGGCGATTCAATTCCAGAATATTTAATGGCATTGTCAATTAAATTATTGAGCAATAATTGAATCAACACCGATTCTCCTTTAATTTGAACAGCCTCCTGCACATTTGCAATAAACGAACGTTCTGGAAAACGACTCTGAAAAATCTTCACAACACTATTTACAATAAATGAAAAATCGAATGATTGTGTATTGGTTTGATATTGCCCCATATCCAATTGAGAAGCAAGCAAAATGTTATTACATAAATTATCTAATCGTTGCGTTTCAAGCAAAGACACTTCCAGCATTTTCCGTTGCTGGTCGGGATCTAAATTTCTCTTAAGCAAGGTTTCGATATTCAGCTGCGTAATTGCGATTGGCGTTTTTAATTCATGCGTCACCGCCATCATAAAATTTTGCTGCTGATTGGAGTATCGAATTTGTTTTATAAGCGAACGATACACATAAATTGCTCCCAACAAAAACAAAAATATAATAGTTAGCCCCTCTCCAATATATTGTTTGTTTTTTCTTAATTGATAATCCTGTATTGCATTCACCTTCTTTGCTATTGAAGGGTCACTAGACTGAATGCTGCCATATTGAACATTCGCAATTTGATCGTTTTGTTTCACTAAAGTAACATACCACCAAATAAAAGCCGCAACCATATAGGTTAAGAATAACCAATATATAACTCTAACAAATTGAAGTTTGCTAATTTTTATGAACGAATTAATCATGGCTTTACTTTTTCAACCCGAATTCCAGTTGACAAAATATTCTCGAGTGGATCCTCTCTCATCGTATGTTGTAATGCAAATTTATAAAGCCCCTTTTTTAAATGCAGGGGTTCGGTATTAATAGGAATACGTTGATCATAAATATCATCCATACCAGTACCTAGCCAACCTTTTTCGTCATCGGCTAAATTTAAATTGAGTGTTTGTTTGCTCACAGAATCGTTTGGCGCCTTTGTGTTCAGCTGCAACCAAATATTTTTATAATGGTACGCGTTATGATGTCTAATTACAAAAAACATTTTATACGTCGAAACGGTGTCATCGATTGAAAATTGATACTCATTTACTTGCTTTGATACCCAATGATGATCGGGATAAATAGTGTTTTGCTCATACAACTGCTTGGTTTGGCAAGCAGCCAGCAATAACATTACAATCACCCCCGTTAATAACAAATGTAAACGACTGCCCCTCATTTTATAAAACATTTAAAATTTGCTCCTTCGCTTTTTCTAATTCATCTTTCATTAAAATCACTGATTTCTGAATTTCGATATCATTTGCTTTTGAGCCAGTTGTGTTAATCTCTCTGCCCATTTCCTGTAAAATAAAAGAAAGCTTTTTCCCCTTAGAAGGCTCTGCTTCTTTTAAAACATCTTTAAAATAAACACAGTGATTAGTTAGTCTTACCTTTTCCTCTGAAATATCAATCTTCTCGATATAATAGATCAACTCTTGTTCTAATCGATTGGTATCATATTTGTCAGCGCCCACATTTTGCTCTAACAATTTAACCAAACCCTCTTTGATTTTTATTCGACGATTAGGTTCATGAACTGCTATATGTGCTTGTTGTGCTTCAATAGCAGCAACTCTTTCTAATAAATCTTTTTCAATAGATTTACCTTCTTCTTTACGATGCGTAATTAAATTATTGATAGCCACCTGTAACAAATCGGAGATAGTTTTCCACTCTTCATCGGTAATGATTTCATTTGTTGAAGAAACAACATCAGGTAATTTTAAGAGCGTACTTAATAAATTCTCTTTTTCAATACCCAGTTCGTTTGCCAACTCAACAATTGGTTGGAAATAGGATTTTGCCAATGCCGTATTAATACTTACCGGCTTTGATACTCCATTTGATTTTACTGAAATATTACATTCAACACTTCCTCTGAATAAGGTTTCATTGAGTTTATTTCTAATC
>CANGMV010000008.1 GCA_947454745.1 Bacteroidota bacterium
CGTGAAATTTAGAATTAAAGAGGATGAAATAAAGGCCTCTGCAAAAAAACAGGGAGCAAAAAAATAAGCTTCACATTACATGAAGCTTATTTACATTTATTAAGCAAGCAGCCTTTAATATGTATTGTTTTTTTCCATCCTGACTAAATTTAATTTATTGATCGGAGATACAATCATTGGCACAGCTTCTATTATTACATCACTTTTTTCTAAACCAAATGCTTTTTCATCACTTTGTCCAAGATGCTTTAATTGAAAATAGCCTTGTAACAATAAGCCGTCTCTTAAAGCAAATTCATTTTCGATAGAAAGGAATTTTTCAATTACCACAAACTTAAAGTCGGGTTCTGAATTGTATTTTGTACTACCGTCTGGACGGATATGTAAATTTAATTCTTGTTTAGCAACCAGCTCTTGTACAATTTTTTTGAAATAGATCTCTGTTTTGGGTTGAATCCTAAAGCCCAGGTTAATATTCACTTTTATAACTTTATCATCCACCAATTCCGATACATCGTAATTCATAGTAAATGGCTCCTCGGTTCGATTGATATGCAAAAACCAATACACATCGGCACGTTTAGGCTTTTTAGCAAATATAGATTTGATAATTTTTTCTTCTATTTGCGCACGACTATTTGCTTTGGTTAGATAAATCAAATGGGTTGAGAATTTAGGAATTTCGTCGTCTTGACTTAATTCAATAAGTTGTGGGGTGTATTTTCCGATATCTACAAATTTCACAAACTTGTTATTGATTTTTCTTGCATAATACCATACATACATCGTCATAAATATAAATAACTCAAAAAATAAGAACATCCATCTTTCCTTTATTTTTGCCACATTCGCAATGAAAAAAGATATTTCTACAATTGCAAATAACCCGATGACTAGTGTTACATAAACTTGCGCCCATTTAAGTCTGAACTTTAAGTAATAGTTTAATAATACAGTGGTCATCATCATGGCAACGGTAATTGAAAATCCATATGCCGCCTGCATGGCCATTGAAGTCTTAAAGTATATAATCATTAATATACAGCCAAACCAAAGAATTGAATTTACACTTGGGATATATATTTGACCTTTAATATCTGAAGGCTGACGAACCGTAACTCTTGGCCAAAAATTTAAGTTCATGGCCTCACTCACTAAAGTAAAAGAACCGCTAATCAATGCTTGAGACGCAATGATGGTGGCTGCCGTTGCTATGATTACACTTAGCAATAAAAACCAATGTGGAATCATTTCAAAGAATGGATTTAAACCATGTAAGGTGGCGTTGTTCACCTCATCCATACTTTTAAATTGCATAATCCAAGCCGCTTGACCAATATAATTAATGGTTAAACTTAATTTAACAAAGATCCATGTAAGTCTTATATTTTTTACACCGCAATGGCCTAAATCACTATACAAAGCTTCTGCTCCGGTGGTCGCTAAAAATACAGCGCCCAACAACCAAAAGCCTTTGGGATACTTCACCAATAATTCATACCCATAATAAGGATTTAGGATTTTCAAAATGGCAGGATTTTTAAACACATAGCTAGCACCAAAAACTAGAATCATACCAAACCAAAGTGCCATAACCGGCCCAAAAAATTTACCAATTTGATGTGTTCCAAATCTTTGAAAAAAGAACAACGCAGATATAATTGCAACTGTGATGCCAATGGTTAACCCATTACCAGGTACAATTATTTTTTCTAACCCATTTACGGTATTCAATCCTTCAATTGCAGAGGAAACCGAAATTGGAGGAGTAATGATACCGTCAGCTAAAAGAGTAGTCGCTCCTAATATAGTAATGATGGCTAAACTTTTGCTATACCTTTTTACCAATGCAAATAAGGAAAATACGCCGCCTTCTCCATGGTTATCGGCTCTTAGTGTAAGCCAAATATATTTTACAGTAGTTTGAAAAAATAGGGTCCAGAATATCAAACAAACCCCTCCAAAAACTAAAATTTCGTCAATTTTACGATCACCAACAACAGCACTTAAAACATATAAAGGACTTGTTCCAATGTCCCCGTAAATAATTCCTAATGCAACTAATAATGTGGCAACTGTCACTTTATTACCAACCGAATGATGATTATCCATTTATAAAATTTAGTACACAAAGGTTGACTATAATGTGTCACTAAATAATAAATAAACCAAGTAGTATATAAAGATTTTATAAAGACTATATAAACCGATAGCCCACTCCACTTTCAGTAATTATATGTGCAGGCTTGTTTGGATTTAATTCAATTTTTTTTCGCAAAGTACCTACAAATACACGTAAATATTGCGTGTCGGATTGATAACCTACTCCCCATATTTCTTTTAAAATAAATTGATGCGTAAGTACTCGACCGGCATTCTTGGCAAATAAAACAAGTAATTTATACTCAGTTAAAGTCAATTTTACATTTTCGTTATGCAATGAAACGACCCTTGCCAATAAATCAATTTGCAGCTCGTCAAAAATTAAAACTGTTTTATTGTCTTCGATTTTATTTCGATTTAAACAAGCTCTAATTCTGGCCATTAATTCATTGGTTCTAAAAGGCTTGGTAATATAGTCGCTTGCTCCATTGTCCAAAGCTTTCACAATTTCTTCTTCCTGGTCTAAAACCGAAATGATAATGATAGACTGATTGTACCAGTTTTTCAATTCCACTAATAATTCTTGTCCGCTTTTATCGGGCAATCCAATATCTAATAAAATTAAATCGGGTGGATGATTGGCAGCTAATTGCAAGCCTAAGGCAGCAGTTTCGGCCTGTTTTACTTTATAACCATGACTCTCTAAATTAATCTCAAGCAATTTTCTAATTTGAGGCTCATCGTCAATAATAAGAATTTCTTCCTTATTCATTATTAATATTTTTTAAGTAAGAGGTTTCTACAGGTAATTGTATTGTAAACCTTGCACCTTCTCCTTGTATTGATTGTAATTGTATTGTTCCATTATGTGCTTCCACAAATCCTTTTGCAATGGATAATCCCAATCCTGAACCGCCGGTTTTATTTTGAGGGAGTCGGTAAAATATAGTGAATACATTTGGTAGTTCGGTTGCAGTAAATCCAGGACCATTGTCGATGATATTAATTTCACATACATCCTCTTCCATTTTTAGCATTACCAAAATGACCGTACCCTTTGGGGTATAAAGTATTGCATTATTAATGATATTGTAAAGTACTTGTTCAATTAAGATACTATCAATTTTTATCAAGGGCATTGCTTCATTAGGTTCAAATTGCAAAAGGTGTTCATTAGCTCGCTCCTCAAATTTAGAAAAGACAATGTGAATTACTTCATTCATATCTGTCCAGTCTAATTTTAGTTTAATGCTACCCGATTCTACTCTACTCATATTCAATAAATTCTCCACTTCCTTATTAAGCCTTAATCCTGCAATACTTATTTCATTCAAAAGTGCATTCTTATTTTCTTCACTTAACGATTGCTCATTTTCTTTTATAGTATCTGCCGCACCTATAATCGCTGCGATGGGAGTTTTTAATTCATGTGATAATGAATTAAGTAAAGTATTGTAAAGTTTAATAGTTTTCTCTTTGTCCTCTTTGTCTCTATTTAATTGTTCCGCTTGTTTAATTTTAAAACTTAAAGTAGTATGCACTAATGCAATAATAAAATACATTAAAAACATAAGTCCATCCTCGCCATTAGCAATGTGAAATGTAAATAGAGGAGGTATGAAAAAGAAATTCCAAATAAGTGCACTTAAAATTGCAGCTATTAGCACTGTTTTAATTTCAAATACAAGTGCGAACAAGGATACAACCATTAGCAATACCAATGCGGGGACACGATAACCCCAAATAGCGACCGTATAAAACAACGCCATAGATACACCACAAACGATAACGACACTAATGGGTAACTGGAATCTTTTTAAAAAAGTGCCTTGAGTGGTAGACAAAATAGCCATAGTTGAATATTACATCAAAACTAGGCCGATTATTATAAAGAAATTGTAAAATCTTAGTTTAAGATATCCTGAATTATACGCAAATGGTGCTTTGTATGAATACCTAAAAAGTAAATAGTTGCAGGTGTGTTTAAATTTCCAAAAAAAGGGTGCAGGAAATATTGATTTTTTGAGCAACTCGCTAATTCGACAATCGCTTGTTTTGCATCCTGAATCGTTTTTTGCAAGCTTTCTTTTGTTATCTCCCCTACAGGCATTACAGATGCGGGTGCTTGTGCACGGCCTCTTGGGAATTTGCCTGTTAAAAACACAAGCCATTTTTTAAAAATAAACTTGGTTTGATATTTTATGGGATCGGATTGCTTAACTGTATCAGTAATTTTAATAATTACCAAACAGCTGTGTTCAATTTGCCAACCCACACTGCTTGAAGAAACAGTGGGATTGACAATTTCAAAATTTTGAATTTGAGCCTCTAAAGCATTTACTAATTTTAATAGCTTACGCATAAAAACTAGCTTGTCTTTTTTGGAGGCAATGCAAATGCTTTTGCTTCGTGAGCAAACTGTCCATTGTGCGCGCCATCACAAAATGGCTTGTTTTTACTATGTCCACAACGACACAATCCTACCACTTCGCGTCCCGCTAAATCATACTGATTGCCTTCGCGATCTACAATTGTAAAATCCCCTTCCACTTTTAAAGAGCCGTTGTTATTAATGGTAATTTTCGTTGACATAAATTGATATTGTTTGAAAATTGAAAATAGGACAATTCTGATAAACTACATAAGAATATTTATAACTTTAATTTTGAATTATAAAAGGAATAGATTCAATTTCCGTTTGCGCATTCGCTCCGAAAATTAATTTATATTTCCCTGGATACAATACCCATGCTTTTTTTTGCAAATCCCACTTTTTAAGTTCACTTGCTGGAATTTGAACGAGTGTATTATTGGATAGCCCTTTTTTAATTTCAATACGCTTAAAATATTTTAATTCTTTTAAAGGCATTCTTTCTTGGGATGGATATTCAATATATGCTTGCACCAGTTCCGCCGCATCCATTTTTCCCTTATTAGTGATTTTAACTTGTACTGCAATTGTATCCTTTATAGTAAAATTCATTTTTGGTGCAGTAACTATCTTGTAATCAAATGCAGCATAACTTAATCCAAAACCAAAAGGATATTGAACAGGTCCATCATAATAGCGATAGGTTCGCCCTTTCATAGCATAATTGGTATAATCAGGCAAGTCAGCAACTGACTTGTAAAAAGTAATTGGCAATCTTCCCGATGGGGAAACCTTGCCTAATAATATATCAGCCAATGCGTTTCCTCCCTGTTCTCCTGGATACCATGCATAAATAATTGCATCAGCATAGGGTTCAATAGCTGCGACATTCACATTGCTGCCCGCTGTGATTACTGCAATGATAGGTGTTTTAACACTTGCTCTTAATTGCTTCATATAGGCAACTTCACTTGCCGGCAAATCAATGTCTTTTTTATCTCCTCCCGATTTTGACAAAAATGCGTCTCCTGCTTCACCTTCTAATACAGGAGATAAACCTAAAACCGATATAGTAAGTTTAGCATTCCCTGCTGCCCAGATACCACCAAAATGAACAGTATCATTATAATCTGAGCCTAAGTCATATTCGATACGAGTACTCGGATCCATAGCATTGGTAATTCCTTCTACAAAATTAACAGCCTTATTACTTAAGCCATGGTAATTGCCAATTAATGCATCATAGGATGTCGCATTCGGCCCTACAATCATAATGCTCTCATAAGTGTCATTTGCAAATGGTAGTAATTGATTGTTGTTTTTTAACAACACCATGCTTTGTTGCGCTACTTGTCTTGCAAGGTTTATATGCACTGAATTATGAATACTATCTGCACCATAATTTTTAAAAGGATCATTTTTCGGATTATTATAAAAGCCTAATTTGAATTGCGTTTTTAGCAATTTAGAAAGTGATGCAATTACTTCCTGCTCGGTTAGTAATTTTTGTTCAACCGCCTTTATGACATCTTTTTGCAAGATACTGGAGCAATCCAAATTAATACCTGCTTTTATTGCAGCCGCAGCAGTGGCTACATGACTATTGGTGGCGTGATGACTTTCGAAAACTCCGTCTAAAGCGCCGCAATCAGTTACTACATGACCTTTGAAACCCCATTCTTTTCTCAGTATCGTATCTAATAATTTTGCATTGATTGAACTTGGCATTCCATTAATGCTATTATAAGCACTCATCACCGATTCTACTCCTCCATTTACTAATGCATGAAAAGCATATAAGTAGGTTTCTCTTAAATCCTTCTCGTCCACAATTGCGTCAAATTGATCACGTGTTGCTTCGGGTCCACTATGCACTGCGAAATGTTTTGCAGTGGCTGCTGTTTTTAAATATTGGGGATTCATTCCCTGCATGCCTTTAACAAAGGCCTTGCCCATGGTAGCAGTCAAATAAGGGTCTTCTCCATAAGTTTCATGCCCTCTGCCCCAACGAGGATCTCTAAATATGTTTACATTAGGAGACCAAAAAGTAAGTCCCATATATTGTAAATGCCTGTCCTTTTGAATGGCTAAATTATATTTTGCTCTCGCCTCAGTAGAAATTACATTGGCTACTTGTTGCATAAGCTCATCGTTAAAAGTAGCTGCTAAGCCAATAGATTGAGGGAAAACAGTAGCTACACCGGCCCTTGCAACACCATGCAATGCTTCGTTCCACCAATTATAAGCAGGAATAGATAGTCTTGGAATTGCCTTACTATTATATCCCAATAAGGATACTTTCTCTTCCAAGCTGAGCCTACCTACCAAGTCTTGTACACGCATATCCATAGATAAACGTTCGTTTTGATAGGGAAGATTTTTTTGCGAAAACCCAAGTTGAAAAGAGCATACTGCCAATACAACACAAAAAGTAATCTTAAGTAATTGATGTTTCATTTGACCTTATTAAAATTGTATTGAATTTAAGATGAATTTTAGATAAAATAGAAAAACTATTAACTAATTTACATAGCTAAATAAGTACCACATGTTTTTACTACAGTTAAAGTTGAGTTTTATCCATAATCCCTTTGTAGAAATCATTTTAAGAACACTTGCTGTATATATATTCATGATTGTTGCCATTCGAATTTTCGGAAAGAAAGAATTGGCGCAGTTATCGGTGATTGACTTAGTTTTTATTTTATTAATTAGTAATGCTGTTCAAAATGCCATGGTAGGTCCAGACACTTCACTTGACGGTGGTTTAATTGCTGCGGGCGCATTGTTTTTAGCCAACTTTACATTGAAGCAAATTTTATATCGAAGCAAAAGCATTAATAAACTCATTCAAGGAGAGTCTATTTTATTAATTTATGACGGAAAGCCAAATATGGACAACTGTAAAAAAGCCGAAATCACCATAGAGGAATTAGAAGCCGCCGTTAGAGAACACGGCGCTAGAGATATTCAAAAAGTAGATTTAGCAGTATTAGAAGTAGATGGAAATATTAGCGTAATAAGCAACGACTATCAAACAAAATCAAGGGTATCTCACCCCCGAAAGCATAAGTTTAAAGGCCGATTATATAAAAATTAATTGCGCTTAATTTTTACCTTACTTTCAATAATATCCCCCGCAATCGTAACACCCGTAATGGTTACAGTATAATTACTTGGGCTGTCCGAGGTGTAAAATGAAACGGTTGCTTTTCCATTTGGATTTGTATAAACATGCCCATTCCAATAAATCGTGGAACGTCGGTCTTGCAACACCGTTGATTTTAAAAATAGATTATCGTAGTCTGGCTGATTAAAATTAGGGGCTAAATGATATGACTTTGAATTGTATTGAATTTGTCCATAGTTCTCCAAATGATTTCTGAAATTTGAAACGCGATGTGTATTTACAATAATTACTCCGTTACTGGACCTTGTTCCGTAGAAAGCAGCTTCTGGTCCTTTTAGTACTTCAATAAAATCAATGATATCAACTGGTATTTTTGTGAGTTCTTCTAAAACAGGGCTTGAGTTAATCCTAAGCACATCTTCGGTATCGGTTGCAGGATCATTTCCTCCAGCAACCATAACACCATCCACAATAAGCAATGGCTCGTCCTTTGCACTTACTTTAAATGAAGTAACACCCCCTAAACTTATATAACCTCCTTTTAAATGCAAGCCAGGTATCATTAGTAAAGCATTGCCGGCATCTGTATTGGTCATTTTTTGAATTGCCACGCCCGTCATAATTTCTGAAAAATTACTTACTCGCTTTGTCGTGTTAAAGCTATTGGCCTTAATGCTTGCCTTTACAACAACATCTTTTAACCATTCCTTACCTCTAACAATAAAATTACTATCTGTTTTAAAGTTTCTAAAATTTATCACTTGTGCAACTTGCAAGGGAGATATTTTCATTTTTAAAAAAGACGGTGTAGTAATTTTAGGAAAACTAGAATGTACGTCGATACTTATTTTTTCATCTACTACATTCCCTTTTAAATTGGCTACCTGTAATGTAAATGGAATACTATCATAGTGTAAAGGAATTTTAAAATTAAACCGTCCGTTGATGTTTGTGGTATCAGTATCGAATAAATTTATTTTCTTATTCGTATACAAGGTTACTACTCTGTTGGGCACTGGCAATTTTTTTCTATTCAAAACTGTACCTTGAATGGTTTCAAAATCTACTAGATTGGTTTTCACAAATGCGTTGTTTTTAATATCAGCATTAATTTCACTAATGCTTTTGCCAAGATACTCAGGTTGTTTTGTAAGCATCAGTAAATCGTTCAAGTCGGCGTTACTATCCGACAATTCAACTACAGGCCCGTCCTCGTATAAAGGCTCCTGCACAATACTATCATCGGTAACGGCAACCGACAATGCAGTGAATAATGGATGAAAGACCGAATCGCCAACAATTAAATCTAAATTCACTTTTTCGCGCGCCTTGTACGCAGGCTGGTTGGCAATAACTTTCACAACAGAATTGGGTCCTGTAATATATATACTTCGTTCACTGAGGATTTGTTTTTGATCATTGAATAAAAGTAATTTGGCTTCGCCATTGGGGAAATAGTTTTTAGGGATGCTTAATTCATACATATCCTTGCCTATACTTGCAAAACATACGCTATCCTTGCTCATTCCTAAAATATAGGTGCCCATTCCTTTTTTGTAAACTGAATCTCCTTGCGCAATAACCACCCTTATACTAGCAGGAGAATTTTGTTTAATCGAAATTTGACTTGCATAATGATCAGGCAATGGAAGTACATAGTGAAGTGTTCTGTTTTTTAATTGAATATGGGCTGTGTATTTTTTATTCTTGCCTACATAAAAATTAAACTTGCCTAAACCTGTAATAGGACTTGTTTTCAACCAAGTAATTACGGAACTATCAGTATTGTCGGTAATATAGCCTTTCACTCCCACAGGTTTTCCTAAACTATCCATGGCTTTTATGCCAAATGTGCAATTTACTCCAGTAACAACAGTGCCTCCTTCAGGTATAATTGAAACAATAGGTACAGCATTATCGGTTAGCGGTTTTGAATTAGTGATTTTTTTGAGCTGAAGCTTAGAAGCATATTTCGTGTTAACAATATAAAGTGGTTTTATAAATATACCTTCAAGTCCTTGTTGTAACATACTGCTCGTATACGCTCTTAGCCAATAATGTCCTTCGGGAATAGAATCAGATAATCTTATATAACCTTCGGTTTTCTCAGAGGGAATATTCAATAACAATTGCGCAACAGCCGTGTCTCGCTCGTCAACAATGTCAACATATAAATTTTGACTATGGGAATAAAACTTGTGGGATACTTTATTTATTACCCATGCTTTCAGCCAAAGATCTTCTCCAGCACTATAGTACCATTTATTAGTTTGAACCATAACCAACTCCCGCTTGTCCTTGCGAATAGCTTTAACAAACTGTCCTGCAATGCTATCTACATCACTAATAAAAGATTGGGCATTCGTGTACACACCACAAAGGGTTAGCAATATAATGAATACAATTTTTTTCATGGCAATCGGGGTATAAGCTTATTTTAAAGTTATACAAAACTATACAGCCGTAAGTTGTGTATTATATAAGCGGTTGGAATATCCTAAAAGCTTAATTTTGACCATTATATAAACCTATGTATTCCAAATTCATTAGCTTTTTCCAGTTTTACGTAAAATCAGTCATTGCATTAGCCATATCCTTTTGTTTAATTAGGGTTTATGAATTTATCACAATAGCACACAAGTCTTTTGTGCAACATGCATTCGCCTTCGAACTACTGGGTTGGCTGTACGATATATGGGTAGTTGCTATTTATGCCGTATTTATGTTAATCCCTGTTTTTATTGTATGGATCTCAAGTAAAAAAATAGGCCTTTCTCTTTTTCACGTATTAAATGCAATACTCATTGTTACCTATATTTCATTACTTATGGTTTTTTCGGAAAGAAATACCCCATTTGATCATGAGATATATACAAGAAGTTTCTCCGAGTCTTGGACCACTTCCAAACAAATGATGAGTAATGGAATTGTCGTGCTATTGCCTTTTGCAGTTTATATTGTTTTGTATTTGTTCATTTATTACAAATGGACCAGTAAATTAAAAATAAAAGATAATGCCTTAAAAGCTATTGGTGGTATTATGTTTTTATCGGTAGTTTTTATTGGCTACGCAAACCCTGCGGAAGAAAATTTTGATCAAGAAAAAGCCTACTACTTTACCGCCAATAAATTTACTTATTGGATGGATGACACTTATCAATATTTCAAAAATGTAGACCAATTTAATTCAGACAAGCTAAGTCCTGAAGCACTAAGAGAACAAATTGATTTTTACCAAGCCAATCAGCCCTTTCAATTTACAAGTAAGGAATATCCTTTATTACGTAAGAATGAAAATAAAGATGTACTTGGGCCATTATTTAATTTAAACCCAACCACTCCCCCCAACATAGTAATCCTAGTTGTAGAAGGTTTATCTAGGGACTTTAGTGGCGCAAACGCCTATGCAGGAAGCTTTACACCATTCTTAGATGAATTGTCGAAACGAAGTTTAGTTTGGGATAATTTTTTAAGTACTGCTCCTGGCACTTTTGCTGCGCATCCTGCTATTTCAGGTTCATTGCCCTATGGCAAGCGTGGATTCTCCGTTATCAATGTGATGCCAGATCATTTATCACTGATTAAAATTTTGAGAGCAAATGGTTACCACTCTAAATTTTTAATTGGATTTAATCCTGATTTTGACAATATGGGTGGCTATATGCGCTTGCAAGGAACCGACATGATATTGTTAGACTATCCTGCAAAATATAAAATGATGGGAGTTGGAAAAGAGGGATGGAGTATGGGATACCCCGATGATGCATTGTATAGTAGAGGGTTTGAGGTAATGGATTCCTTAAAACATGAGCCCTATTTAAATATTTATCATACAGGCACAACGCATATGCCCTATTTATTTGCACAACAAAATGAATATGGGAAAAAATTTGATAAGAAAATTGAGGGTATCGCAAATAACAATCCTATTAAAAAAACATTAAAAGAAACTAAGCAAGTGCTTGTTACGTATATGTTTTCAGATGACTGCATAAAATCTTTTTTTAAACGATACGCAAAAAGACCAGAATACAACAATACTATCTTTTTTATAATGGGCGACCACCATATCGGCTCCTTCCCTTCTACAAATGGACTAGACGACTATCATGTTCCTTTAATTGTGTATTCTCCTATGATTAAAAAACCTAAAAAGTTTTTTAGTATTAATTCACACAATAATATAGGGCCAACAATTACCAATTTAGTATTATCGAATTATCCACAACTTAAACAAAAGCCCGACGAAGTACATTGGTTAACTGATGTAATGGATACAGCAGTTCAATTCAGAAATATACACTCTATGCCATTCATGGAATGGAGTAGAGAAATTACGGACTATATTTATAAAGACTATTATTTATCAGGCAAACAAATTTATAAGATTGATGCAAACCTTGGACTCACTAAAATAAAAAACGATACTTTAAAACAGCATGTTACTAAATTGATTAATAACTTTAAATTAATCAATGATTATGTAACTACTAAAAATAAAATATATCCGGTTAATAAATCATTGGCAGCAATGCCAAAAGACTTGTTGCTAGATTATAACAATGCTACAACCCAAACTATACATACCGAAAGTCCCGACACGACTATCATGCCTGAAATCAAAGTTCCTTTAGGTTATAAGTATTTATATTTCGAGCTAAATGCAGACATTAACTTGATGCTTCCGGGACTAGAGGATCAACCTGCATTTAGGTTTGCACTGATTGACACTGCTAAAGGGAATAGAAATTTTGTGTTTTGGACCAACCACAATATCGTACAAATGTCTAAAGGAGACTACATTGAAAAACAATGGAATAATGTATCTGTTACCGACATGATGGCGCTGGATAGTTATAGAAAATTCAAACACTTAATCTTTGATTTGTCCTTTTATAATGGCAGGACCAATTATTTGCAAATGAAAAATTTGAATCTGAAAGTTTACGGTGTAAAATAATTGCTCATTTTCAATTGCTTTTTAACCGAACTATCTGCCGACTGAACCGTTATTATTGTATATGGGCTAGTAGGAAAAAAGATGTCTGTCATCACCGTCAAGCCTTTATCTGCAAACATTTCAATCGAAGTTTTATCTATTATTACTTGTAATCCAGCAATTTTTGAAGTGGCGAGTCTTGGTGCATAATGTTTAGTAGCAAAGGCTTCATTAAATTCATGCCTGCCTGCACTAGATCGATCAATAAAATATTCATTACGTTGCTGATCGTAGCCAAAATCCAAATGCTCCCCTTTTTCATTGGATAAAGAAATCGTAAAGTCATGTAGTTGGATTGCCTCTAAACTGATTTTATAAGGCACAGAAACTTCCAGTGCTTTTTTATCCACGCTTCTTAACTCCTGGGTTTTTAATTCTTTAATAGGAGTAGAGGCAAGGTATATTTCACTGCCCACTTTTGTTAATGC
>CANGMV010000009.1 GCA_947454745.1 Bacteroidota bacterium
AGTAGTAGGTACTTTAATGAGTATTATTACGGAGTATTACACTGCAATGGGTAAGCGTCCTGTATTAAGTATTATCAAACAATCTAGCACTGGTCACGCAACTAATATTATTGGTGGTTTAGCAATTGGTATGGAATCTACTTTCTATCCAATTTTAGTATTAGCTGCTGGTATTTATGGTTCATTTGCTTGTGCTGGTTTATATGGTGTAGCTATTGCTGCTGCAGGTATGATGGCTACAACTGCTATGCAATTAGCAATTGATGCATTTGGTCCAATTGCAGACAACGCAGGTGGTATTGCTGAAATGAGTGAATTACCAGCTGAAATTCGTGAGAAAACAGATATTTTAGATGCGGTAGGTAATACAACAGCAGCTAGTGGTAAAGGTTTTGCCATTGCTTCTGCTGCATTAACTTCATTGGCTTTATTCGCTGCCTTCGTAGGTGTAGCGATGCCAAATAATCAACATATCGACATTTACAAAGCAGACGTTTTAGCGGCTTTATTTGTAGGGGGTATGATTCCATTCATTTTCTCTTCATTAGCGATACGTGCAGTGGGTGAAGCAGCTATGGCAATGGTGGAAGAAGTTCGTCGTCAGTTCCGTACCATTCCAGGTATTATGGAAGGTACTGGTAAGCCAGAATATGATAAATGTGTAGCGATTTCAACTGAAGCATCTTTGAAAAAAATGATGTTACCAGGTGCCATCACAATTATCTCTCCTATTTTAATCGGTTTCACATTAGGCCCAGAAGCTTTAGGTGGTTTCTTAGCCGGTGCAACGGTGAGTGGTGTATTGATGGGTATTTTCCAAAACAATGCAGGTGGTGCATGGGATAATGCTAAAAAATCTTTTGAAAAAGGAGTTGAAATTAATGGAGAGATGTTCTATAAAAAATCAGAACCACATAAAGCATCTGTAACAGGTGATACTGTGGGTGATCCATTTAAAGATACATCTGGTCCATCAATGAATATCTTGATTAAATTGATGTCCATTGTATCATTAGTATTAGCGCCAACATTGGCTAAAATGCATCCAACAAGTGCAGCAACTTCAAAGCAACAAACTGTTGAAATTTCAGTAATGAAATCTGATTCAGCTTGTGCTAAGATGGATTCTGCAGCATGTGCTAAAATGGGTGATTCAGCATGTTGCGATAAAAGCAAAACAGTAACTGTTTCTGCGGACGCAAAAACTTTGGTTCAAGCTTTACAAGCAGATGGTTTAGCTCCAAAGGACAACGTTACTATCCAAGTAAAAAATGGTAAAATTTCTGTAAATGGAAAAGCATTGACCGATGAGCAAAATGCCAAATACGCTTCTTATATTAAAATGAAGTAATCCATCTTAAAAGAATTTTCAATATATTTTAACATAAATCCCTCCGAATATTCGGGGGGATTTTTTGTTATATCCCCTTGATATAGTAGATTGCTTACGAATATAATCGTAATACCATGAGCAAAGTATTTAAGCCTACCGAAAGTGAATTAGAAATTTTAAGCATTTTATGGGAGAAAGAAAATGCGACGGTTCGTGAAGTGCATGAAGTCATATTTCAAACAAAGGAAGTGGGTTATACGACTACCCTTAAATTAATGCAAATCATGCATGAAAAAGGTTTAGTGTCTCGCAATGAAACCGCTAAAACACATATTTACAAGCCTAATTTTGATAAAGAGAAAGCGCAAGAGCATTATATAGGCAAAATGATTAAAACCTTATTTAGCGGGAGTACATCTCAATTAGTGATGCAAGCATTGGGTAAACATAAACCAACAAATGCCGATTTAACGGAGATCAAAAATTTGATCAATCAATTAGAAACTAAAGGATAATCTTTTTCTAACTATGGTAGCATTATCTAATATACCATTTGCGATATATAATAACATTATTGTGATGAGTTGTTTATGGTTAGTATATCAAATCATTGCAACCTATTTAAAAGTATCACCTAGTAGATTGTTTGTATTGGCTGTTGTTTTTCAATTGTCGGCTACTAGCAAATTTTTATGGGATGTATTTATACCTGTTACTCCTATTTCTTTATTCCATTCTTTTGAAATTATTAAATTCCCTGATTTACTAAAACAATCCAATAATGTAATCATTTTTATAGGTGCTGCTTATTGTATTGCATTTTTTGTTTTATTAGTCAATTTGGTGATTCAATATATTAAATTAGCACATGTAAGGTCAACTGCCAATTATAGTCGTTCAAATGAATGGGATCAATTATTATTGGATATTCCAAACAAGGTAAATTCAAAAATAAAAATTGGCACAAGTGCATTGATAGAAAGTCCAATTGTTTTTGGTTATTTAGAGCCCATTATTTTGTTGCCCATTTCAATTTGTACGCAGTTAAATGCATCTCAAATAAAGCTAATCTTAGTTCATGAATTAGCACATATTTTAAGACAAGATTATCTACTTAACTGGTTTTCTGAAATGGCAAAAATCATATTATGGTTTAATCCATTTGTGTATCTAATGCATACTGCAATGCATTTGCAAAGGGAACTTACTTGTGATGAATTCGTAATGAATCATACTCAAGAACCTATTGCCTATTCAAAAGCATTATACGAACTTGCAAAAAGGAAACATTTGCAACAAATACAATTGAGCATGGGTGTAATGCATTCTCAGCATGAATTATTGTATCGTATCCATAAAATCAATAAAGTTCAATTCAATCCTCAAAGGGTAAAGGCTTATCCAATAGTTATTGTAATGGTTATCTTACTGATAGCTACTACACTTGTTCCGATTAAAAATTCGACCCATCCAATATTAGCTACTACCCATTTAGTATATTCAAGTACTAAAGCTAACATTACTAAAAATCAAAACTTTAGCGCATCGAAAAACATAGCCCACCCCGTTTCGAAGAAAAAAAAGACAATGAATGTTCCGGATGAAATAGCGGAACCTTCGTTTCAATTCACTTCAACAGACAACAATAAGGAACTTAGTTATAATAATATATTAAACGAAACGAAGCAATGGATTAAGACACATGAAAACCCAGCACAGTTTGCAAGCTATAATTCATTAAATGATTCAATTGAAAATCGAATTGCTGAACGATTATTAATTAGTGCGATCTTAAAAAACTACCAATTAAAAAAGGCTTTGCTTGAAAAGCGACTTGAAGTTGCAACAGACGCAAATGAAGCGAAAGATTTTATATTGAATAGTTCAGAATGGGCCGATATGGTACAATATGAAAAATGGGTACAAACTTTTTTAAACAGACAGCAATAGTTGATTAGCTTGTTTACCTCCACAATTAAATAATAGATCAAGGACAGATAAGTTGGGTATAAAATTAATCTTGTCCTCAAATACCTGTTGATACTTTACGGCATTTGGGTAGGATTGGTAATTTTTTGGCAAATAAGGGTCAAATTCACGACGCTGTACATCGGTGACTGTTGAAATATCGGTATTGATATTAGTTTCTACATTCAGGATGATCCATTTCCCTTTAGTTTGTTTTTTTGTCCAAATATGTGCGTTCATTAAAAATTCGATCAACATCTTTGGCTTAGTAGCATACATTGCTTTAAGATCGTCCTGATAGTATTCAAAATAAGGAGAACGTTGATAGTTGGACACAAGTGCTTTATAATGTTGCTCATGCCATGGACTATCGTAGGCGATTTGAATGTCTTGAATTGGACTTTTTTGATCTCTCCCTCCAATAATAGGAATGGTCAGGTGTAATGGGCCTTGAGCTGTTGCAATTACCATCCTGTTTTTAAAACTCATTTTAGAAAAGGGATGCTGGTTATCAAAATAGACCTTCTCTTCCTTAAGCAAAGATTGAATATGACTGATGGTTCCAAAATATTGTAAATCGGTAATGAGCATACTTACGCAAATAGTTGTGTAAATATATTTTCAGATACTGCAATAACCTATTATTTTTAACGAAATTTGTAGGATGAAGCTAAATAGAACCTTATTATTCGTTATTATATTTATTGCTGCGAGTTGTGCTACTCCAAAGCCATTTGTGTTTAAAGGATTAAAATCCATAAAAATGGAAAAAGCTAGCTTAGGCAAGAATATATTTAATGCCAGTTTTGCGTATCAAAACCCAAATCATTTTGAGCTAATTTTAAAACAGTTGGATTGTGATGTACTCGTAAATGACCAACCATTCACGCATTATCATTTGGACACCGCTTTTAAGATTCCTGCCAATACCGAATTTGTGATGCCTGCTAAGATGGAAATTGAACTATCTAGTATATTAAAGCACAGTGTAGATATATTATTTAATAAACCAATGAAAATTACCGTGAAAGGGGATGCTACCCTATCTAAAGGCATTTTTACAAAACATATGCCTATTGAGTTTTCAACCGAGCAAAGGTTAAATTTAAAGGAAGCTTTAAAAGGAATTTAATTGAATAGGAATTAAAGTCTTTTTTCTTAAGCTACTTAATCCACTATTGATTCCAAGTAGATGGACTTTCTCTCCATTTCATTAAAGTATCTTGAGTAGCTGCATCCACATCTCCTTTTTCAACTGCTAAGTCAATTAAGCTAGCATAGTTCGTTAAAGAATGGAATGGAACACCTGCTGCTTTAAAAGCTTCGTCGGCGATATTAAATCCATAATTAAATATCGATACCATACCAACTACTTCTAATCCTGCATTTCTTAATACATCTACCACTTGTAAACTGCTTTTTCCAGTTGAAATTAAATCTTCAATAACTAGAATTTTATTGGTAGTTGCATATGCACCTTCTATTTGATTTCCTAAACCATGTTCCTTTGGTTTTGGACGCACATAGATATAAGGCAATTTTAATTGATCCGCAGCCATCGCTCCCCAAGGGATACCTGCAGTTGCAACGCCAGCTAACATATCGGCACCATCAAATTTTTCAAAAATTACATTGCACATTTCACTTTTAATAAAATCACGAACATAAGGGAAAGACAATACTTTACGATTATCACAATAAATTGGACTTTTCCAACCACTAGCCCATGTAAATGGATTATTTGGGCTTAATTTTACAGCACCTACTTGGAGTAATTTTTCAGCAACGGCTTTTTCGTTCGTCATAATAGTATTGTATTGTTGGCACGAAATTAATGGCTAAATACTAATTTTACACTAAGAGTTACTAAATACTATACACATTTTTATGCCAACACAAATAATTGCTGCAGGTGGACTGGTTACCAACCCGAAAGGAGAAATTTTATGGATATTCCGACGTGGTTTTTGGGACTTGCCTAAGGGAAAATTAGATGATGGAGAAACGATTCAAAGCTGTGCAGTTAGAGAAGTGGAAGAAGAAACGGGGATTCAACATATTCAATTACATGAAATGCTTTGTTTTACGAATCATCTCTATTTTGATAAGTACTTAAATGAGGAAGTAAATAAACGCACGTATTGGTTTCATATGTCTATTAAAGAAATGCAGGAAGGTGTTCCTCAAACTACAGAAGACATTGAGAAAATTGAGTGGCATAGCTTGGGAAAAGCAAGACATTGTTTGGATCAAACCTATCCTACCATTATCGAAGTGGTAGAAGCGTTTAGAAACAAATTGAATAAGTTAGCTTAAATTGATTTGTTCAAAGTATGTATTACTTCCTGAGGTAAAAACGGAGATGCATCACCCCCATTTCGGATAATATCTCGTACAATGGTTGATGCTACCGAAGTGTACTTTGGCTCTCCCGTTAAAAAGATCGTTTCAATTTGTCTGTCCATGGTTCTATTGGCGTCTGCAATTGTTTTTTCGTATTCAAAATCACTAACATAACGAATGCCTCTTAATATAAACTGGGCTCCAATTTCCTGACAATATTTTATGGTTAAACCATCATAAATAGCTGCTTCTACTTTTGGCTCATTCTTGTATATTTCTTCAAACCAAATTCGACGTTGGTCTGCACTAAACATAGGATTTTTCGCAGCATTCATACCTATTCCTACAATAACTTTATCAAACAAGGGTAATGAACGATTAATGATATCAATATGGCCTAATGTAACCGGATCGAAGGTTCCAGGAAATAAACAGATTCTTTGCATGACCTAAAAGTATGAAAATTGTTAAAACAAACAGCTATTAGGCTGGATTAGATCTGCCGGTGAGTAAGTATAAACAAGCCATCCTTACGGCTACCCCATTCTCAACCTGATCTAGGATAATAGAATGGCTACTGTTGGCTACATCACTATCCATTTCTACACCTCGGTTAATTGGGCCTGGATGCATAATTACTATTTCCTTATTAAGCTTATCGAGACGCTCCATGGTAATGCCATACGCCAAGTTGTATTCCCTTAAAGAAGAGAATAAAGGCTGGTTTTGACGCTCTAATTGTATTCTAAGTACATTGGCAACATCACACCAAGCAAGGGCTTTGTCTAAATTATATTCTACCTTAATATCCATTGCTTCTTGTAAGTAGGTTGGAATCAAAGTTGGTGGGCCTGAAACCATTACTTCAGCGCCCATTTTCTTTAATAAATAGATATTGCTTAGGGCAACTCTACTATGCATGATATCTCCTAATATGGCAACTTTCAAGCCCTTTAAACTTCCGAATTTTTCTTGCATTGAAAAGGCATCCAATAAAGCTTGTGTAGGGTGTTCATTAATACCGTCACCAGCATTAATTATGGCGGCGTCTATGTGCTTTGCTAAATAATGTGGAGCCCCCGAAGCACTATGGCGCATGACTACCATATCCACTTTCATGCTTAGAATATTATTGACTGTATCCAATAAGGTTTCTCCCTTTGCAGCTGAGGAACTTGATACGGTAAAATTCACAACATCGGCCGATAAACGACGTTCTGCTAATTCGAATGAGATCCTTGTTCGAGTAGAATTTTCGTAAAAAAGATTAACGATGGTTACATCCCTTAGTGTGGGAACTTTTTTAACGGGTCTTTGTAAAACTTCTTTGAATTGACCTGCAGTAGATAAAATAAGTTGAATATCCTCAGTGCTGAGGTCTTTGATACCAAGAAGATGTTTGGTAGATAGTGCCATTAAAAAACAAAATTAATATAATTTTTTCAACTAACCATTACTTATTCGCCCAATAAAATAACATCGTCCACTCCGTCATTCTCTTTCCACCTCACTTTTACCTTATAAGGGGTTAAAGTATCCATTTCCTTCCCCGAAAAATCCGGTTGGATTGGTAATTCTCTGCTTGGTTTACGATCAACAAGTACACATAATGCCACTTTGGAAGGTCGGCCAAATGCCAATAACGCGTCCAATGCAGCTCGAATGGTACGTCCAGTAAACAGTACATCATCTATCAAAATCACGGTTTTGCCTTCGATACTAAATGGAAGGTCGGTTTGAGTAGCTAAATGTAATTCACGGCGAATATCATCCCGATAAAATGTAATGTCTAATTTACCGTAAACTACCTGATCGGCAGGTAATTCCTGATGCAACGCAGCTACAATACGATCACTTAAATACACTCCCCTTGGCTGTAGGCCTACAATGACTGCATTTTGTAAACCAGGATAGGTTTCCAAAATTTGCTGTGCTAGCCTTTTTACAATAATTGGGAGCTGTTGCTCACTGATAAGGGTCATTCCTTAAAAATTTCAATAAAAATACAGCTTTTTCTGATGTATTTTGCACCCATGGTTAGCCTCCAACAACTTTCTTTGGTTCAGTTTAGGAACTACGTGCAAAAGCAATTCGTTTTTACCGATCGAATAGTAGGGATTGTTGGGCCTAATGGAACAGGTAAAACCAATGTATTGGATGCAGTTTATTATTTATCGTTCACAAAAAGTTACTTTAATCGTGCCGATGCGCAAAATGTACACCATGCTTACCAAGGGTTAAGAGTAGAAGGACAATATGTTATGGATGGAACAACTGTGCCGATAACCTGTATACTAAGGGAAAATTTAAAGAAGGAATTTTATTTTGATCAGGAACCTTATTCAAAACTTTCTCAACATATTGGCAAAATACCTTGCGTAATGATTGCCCCCGACGATGTGCAAATTATTACTGGTTCGAGCGAAGAACGAAGAAGGTTAATGGATAGTTTATTATCCCAAATGCATCCTGCCTATTTAAAGCATTTGATTCATTATAATAAAATACTCGTGCAAAGAAATAGCTTATTAAAACAAGCTGGAGAATCGGGTATTTTAGATCCTCTATTATTAGAAACATTTAATGAACAATTAGTAGAAAATGGACAATTAATTTTTGAATACCGAACTCAATTAATTGCACAATATTTACCCGCTATTTTAGTGCTTTACCAACATTTGGCTGGACAAAACGATCAAATAAATATTCAATACCAATCACAATTACAACAAAATTCGTATGGAAACTTATTAAATCAGTCCTTAGCAAAGGATAAAGTGTTGCAAAGAACTAATATAGGGATACATAAGGACGATTTAATTATTACCATACAAGGACAGCCGTTTAAACAAGAAGCTTCACAAGGACAAAGAAAGAGTTTATTGTTTGCAATACGATTAGCTGAATGGCAATTGATAAAGGAAAATAAAGGATTTGCTCCGATCCTATTAATGGATGATATTTTTGAGAAGCTTGACGAGCAAAGAATGATACAGTTGCTTGACTGGGTAAGTCATTCAACTGATGGTCAGGTATTTATTACGGATACGCATAAAGAAAGGGTTGCTGACTTGCTCGGGAAACATTTAGAAAGCTATCAATTGATTGAATTATAATAGAAAGAAAAAAAATACTGTAAATTACAGACCATGGCATTATTTAAATTAGGAGACGCTTTAAAACAATTTGTACAAAGCAGTAAAATAAAAAACGGCATTCGTGCTGCACAAATTGAAGAAGTTTGGGGCGAGATTATGGGTACTACGATTGCCAAGTACACAGATAAAATTTATATTTTCGATAAAAAATTATTTATCGAAACAAGCGTTGGCCCTTTGAAAAACGAGCTAGGTTTTCAGAAAGTACAAATCATTCAAAGAGTGAACGAAAAGATGGGTGACAATATGATTAACGAAGTAATTATAAAATAGTTATCCTTTCGAAATTACTTCTCGCATTAAATCGTGCATAGTAATGACACCTTGAAATTTCATTTCATCAAATATGGGAAGATATCTTGTTTTATAAACGTTCATTAAAACCATACAACGTTGCAAATCCTCTCCATAACCTACTACTGGATAGTCTGTGGACATGATATCTTTAACGGTAGAAGTTTCGGAATGTCTTCCTTGTAATTTAATTTTGTGGGTATAGTCACGTTCCGACATGATGCCCAAATAATTTCCATCTTCTAATACTACCACGTAGCTTAAATTTTCAGACTTCATTAAGGTTAATGCGTCCACTACTTTCGTGTCTGGAGTAACCACATTAAAAAGTGGTCCTTTTTTTTGGAGTATTTCTTTAATCTTAGACATAACATCAAATTTTGATACAGTGTTATCCTAAGTTACAAAATATTAAACGAATTAATTCTATTTATTTAAATAATCTATATAGCTCTGCTTTTGCATAATGGTTGAGCCATTCATAACAAAGATAGTTGGCCATACCCTAGCTGCCGTTTTAATCATCGTAATGTCTCCAATTAAAATATTTTCATTTGCTAAAGTATTGATTGCCCCCGACTTATCTGCAGTGACAATATATACTAACTTATGTTTATTATGTAATTGTTTAAGTAATTCAGCCCAGGGCAAAGATGTATCGATTTTCCCTGCAAATAATAATACATATGGCGTGGGAATCGAAAATAAAGCTGTTGCAGTATCAACGCCCGACAACCCCGTAATATTAAAATCAACAATCGCTGCTTGCAATCCATTCCCTTTTTGCACTACAACTTCCTTTCTTGTTTTAAAAACATAAGTAGAATCGAAATTTTCAGGAAAATGATTTACATCAAAAACATAATCCTTGCCTTCTTTTGTAAACTCCATTTGTATAGATACACTGTCTGGAACAGCTCCAGGAGGTGTTTTCATTTTTTCTACAATATCATTTCCTTCTTTATAAGGTAAGCAATCAAAAATAGGTAAATGGTTCAGTACATAATTTTGACCATACCCTACTCCTGCAGTAGCAATTAGTAAAATAAAAATTCCTAAAGCAGGATGCATTTTTGTTTTTACTTTCTTTTTATTAAAAAGTAATATTACGATTGCTATGCATAAAACAATGTCTTTAATAAAAGAAGTTTTTGGAGTTAAAGGAATACAATCGCCAAAACACCCACAGGTTTTAATCTTTCCGGAAAACAATGCATAGCCAGTTAAAAAGGAGAAAAATATAATCAGTCCTAATAATAACCACAAGGTTTGTTTGTAAGGGAACTGAATAATAAGTGCAATGCCTGTGACAATTTCTAATACATTCATTACAATTGCAAATGCCAACGTGTAATCAGTTAAGAAGGAAATACCCCAAACATCAAAAAACTCCTGCATTTTATAACTAAGTCCTAATGGGTCATTTGCTTTAATTAAACCAGAAAAAATAAAGAGTAGCCCAACACTCCAACGCAATATTTTTAAAAATGATTGCATAAAATAAAATTAAATATTTGGTAATAATTAGTGCTTTCCTTCCTCGATTAAGATGAGGGCGAAAACAGCATAGTTTAATATGTCTACAAAGTTCGCATCAATTCCTTCGCTAATTAAAGTCTTGCCATCATTGTTCAGGATTTGTCGAATGCGCAACAACTTAACTAAAATTAAATCAGCAAAGCTTTCCTGACTCATATCTCTCCATGCTTCACCATAATCGTGGTTCTTGTCTAACATGGTCGTTTTAGCAAAATCTACATATTCATGGTACATAGTTTGTACTTGTTCAACAGGTAATTCTTCAACCTTAGGGTCATCTAATTTTAATTGAATCAATCCAATAACGGAGTAATTAATGATCCCTTTAAATTCGTCTTTAATATCATCTCCTACTTTTTGTGTGCCTAAGTCTTGAATGGTTCTAATTCTTAAAGCCTTAATAAATATTTGATCTACCACCGAAATGATACGCAATACCCTCCAAGCAGTTCCATAGTCCTTGGTCTTTTTAATAAATATATCTCTGCATGACGCAATGGCCTGATCGTATTGTGAAGAAGTTTGGCTCATGAAAAAAGTACAAATTTCGTGGTTAGTTAATAACTTTGAACCCTTGCAAGATACTGCATAACGCCCTTAAAATAAAACTATGTTCAAAATTCCTGCCAGGGATCGCGTCTGGGAAATAGATACTCCTCAAATCATGGGTATAATGAATGCTACCCAGGACTCATTTTTTGAAGCGAGTCGAGTGGAATTTGTGGATACAGCAGTTAAAAAAGCGGGAACATTCATTACAAATGGGGCCAGCATTATTGATATTGGAGGTCAAAGTACAAGGCCAGGGGCTCAATTTATTTCGGCACAGGAGGAAATCCAAAATATTGTTCCCATTATTGAATCGATTCATGCAAAATACCCATCGGTTTTACTTTCAGTGGATACTTTCCAAAGCAAGGTAGCCGAGGCGGCATTACAGGCAGGTGCACATATTGTTAATGATATTAGTTGCGGTGCTTTTGACAAGGAAATATTAAAAGTAGTTACCAGCCATAATGCTGGGTATATTGGAATGCATTTGACTGGAGATAAAAATACAATGCATCAAGTGCCAACTAGAACTCATATTGTAACAGAAGTTATTCAGTATTTCGAACAAAAGAAAAAAGATTTATCACTACAGGGCATTGAAAATTGGGTACTAGATCCTGGGTTTGGGTTTGGAAAAACCATTCAAGAAAATTTTGAATTGGTAAAGTCATTAAAACAATTTTCAACTTTAGCACTTCCAATTTTATTAGGGGTTTCTCGTAAATCAAGTATTTATAAAACTTTGGGTATTGATGCTAATGAAGCTTTAAATGGCACTACGGTCGTAAATACTGTTGGACTTTTAAATGGGGCCAATATATTACGTGTGCATGATGTCAATGAAGCACAACAAATTATTAAGCTACTATCTTATCTAGCATAGCCACCAAAAAAAACTCCCCGACACTTTCGTATCGAGGAGCATTCACTATTTTATAATTCTATTATTGAGCGTGTGGGTTAGCACCTGGAACAGCATTTGCAGCTGGACCTACTTGCTTCATCATAACATCTTGAATTTCGATATCGAAAGCCAAATTCTCATATGCTTTAATGGCACCATTTGCTTGAGGGCCATAAGCCAACATCGCTGGTACATAAATTGAACCTTTTCCGCCTTTTGCAAAATAAGTAAGTCCAATTTCCCAACCTGGGATTACAGTGCCAGTACCTAATTTAACATCGTATGGTTTTGCAGCAGGATCATTTGGTTTGATGTTCGTATCAAATGTTTCACCTTTAAAAGTATAACCTTTGTAGTAAACGCTTACTTGCTTAGTGCTGTCGATTTTCTTAGTTGCATCACCCGCTTCTTTAACCACTACAAATACACCTTCTGGTGTTTGTACTGCGTTAATTTTGTTCTTAGCTAAATAATCTTTGATTGCTTTAACTTCTCTATCTTTTTCGGCAGTTTGTTCTTTTTTGTAATCCGCATCTACTTGATTTACGTCCGTAAATACATTTACAATTTCAGCTTTTCCTAAAATTAAATCTCCAGCTTTGAAGATATTGTTCAATTGTAAAACATTCAATTTAACTAAAGTGTCTACGCTTAAAGAGAAATCTACTTTATCTCCTTTTCTACACTTCATAATTACTTCCGTAAAAGTATATTTACCTAAACGAGCAGTATCTACAGGGAAGTATACTGGAATTACACCATAAGTAGAACTTAATACTGTATCTTTTGACTTAAGACGGTACTCTACATTTAATTTTACATATTGACCTTGTTGTAAGGCTTTTTCATTTCCACTACCATGAGTGATTTTGTAAGGCATACCCGATGGCGCTTTTTCATATTGGTTACAACTTGCAAACAATACAAT